>JAJZDN010000096.1 GCA_021805985.1 Planctomycetota bacterium
ATTTTCATCCGTCAAAGTACTGGCAGGCCCCCAACCCACCGCCGGCGCTGCGCCACTGGTATTACCAAATACGGACCGCAGCAGCTCGCTGACGTGAAAACATCGCTTTCGGCATGCCGTAATATTCAATGATATTGGCGGCGTTGGGACCGCATTCGGAACCAGCCCCCCGCTAGGTGCCGCACGGGTTTATGGCATCCCGGATCGCCAGCCCCGCCGGGTTGAACGCCACGACGTTTTTTGTGCCAAAGTGCGGAGCTTGGTTTAAGACGAGAAACAGCCTCCAGCCTCCAGATGCACAGCCATCACTGCGTCGTACCGTGCAACGGATGTTCCAGCTAAATTCGGTGCTTCGCACAGCGATATCATGCTGTAAAATCAACGCTCTTTGCGTCTTGTTGGCAGCTTCTTTCTGGTGGCTACATGGATCCCGCGGTGCGGCAGGGCTCGGGGCAGGATCACTTCCGCCTGCTCCAGCAACCGCTGCACCGATTCCCGCGGTTGCGGGATGCAGTTGCATAGCGGCTTTCCCTTAACCGCCAATTGCGTCGTGCAGAGCGTTTTGAGTTCGTCCAGGCCTTCCTGTACTGTGGCGTCGATGGTCTGCCATCGCCGGGCTAATTCCTGCACGATCTTGTAGGCCAGCATGATCACCAGTGCATGGCCACGCGTACGGCTGGCCAGACGCACATGCACCGGACGCATCTCTAACTGGACCGTCTTGCTGGTCCGGAACGCCCACTCTACCAATGCCAGGTCCTTGTAGCGGGCGTGGACGCTCTGGGCGTCAGCTTGGGGCTGGGTCAGATCCGTCTTGAGGACATAGCAGCCGTCGAGCTTTTGCTGCTCGGCCAGTGCGGATTCATCAATGGTCAGGGCGAGGACTCGTTCCTGCACGGTGACTTGGACCCATGCGTCCAGTCGTAGTTTTCGGCATTGTGTCACGATCTTGTCCACAGCCACCTGAACACGGGCCTTGGAATGCTCCTGAAGATACTTGTTCTGGCGATCCACCTGACGTTGCACCGAGCCGAGCTTATTCTGGCGTGACTCGCCCATCTCGGCAGCACGGATGGGATTGCGTCGCAGGATGTATCGGGGGCCGTCGTCACAGACCACTTCCGCCAGGTCCTGATCGAACAGTGACATATTCAATACACCACGGGCCAGCAACGATTCGATTTGTGGCTTGGTGATGGCGGTGATGTAGTGGAAGCCTTGTGTGGTCAAATCCTCAATCTGTCGGCCCCGGATCATTCCGCGGTCGCCCACGAAGGTCACTTCGCCACCGCCGAAACGTTGGGCGACCTTGCGAATCTGACTGGCCATCGTCGCGGTGTCATTGGTGTTGCCGGTGAACACCTCAATGGATAGTGGTTGCCCCTGGGCGTTGCATAGCAATCCGATGGTGATTTGCCGTTTGCCCTTTTTGCCGTCGCGGTTATAGCCGAAGGCGGCCAGTTCATTCTGGACTCCTTCGAGATAACTGCTGGTGACATCGTAGAGAAAAAGCCCCGTCGAGCCGGACGGTGCCGAGGTTGCAAAGAGTCGATCCTCGATGTGTTGCTGGTGCTCGTCGAGCCAATCCAGATTGACGTACAGGTCATCCTCGTTAAAGCTCTCCAATCCCAGAATATCACAAGCGGCGTGGCTGGCAGCCAGGCGTACCGCCGAGAGTCGCGAGCCTTGATCGATCACACGGGCGATGATCTGCCAGAGGGCCAACTTGCCTTGGCGGGTGGAACCCAATGCGGCCAGGATGCCCAACTGTCGGGCCATATCGTAGACGGCCCAGACGGCCCCGAAAGATGATCCCTGAAGCAGGGTGACATCTTCACGCAGCGATACGAGAGCCGTCAGATCGCCTTTGTGTTGCAGGGCCAGTTTGATGGCGTCGATTTCCTGCGGGGAGCAATGTGAGATATTGGCGACGGTACGGTGTTTGACCTTGCCGTCAACGCGAAAGGAACTTCGGAGCAGGTATCGGACGTATTTGCCGGATGTCGATTTATCTACATGCACAGTCATAGTGGCCACTATAATACCACAATCAAATCTAATGTCAAGCACAAAATCAATATTAATACAACATTTTAGTGGCTACACGCAAAAGCGAAAAACTAACGTAAGGCACTTCAAATAAAAGAGTTACGTCAAAACGACTCTGGAACATCCGCTAAAATGGCCTGCGCCAATTTTTTATTTCCCGCGACTGAATACGGCCCCCCCAAAAACCAACCAAAAACACTATATTTGCATGGGCACGCGTTGTCGGGAAAGTGCCCGTCAGTACCCGCAAACGCAGTGCTATCAAGGGGTTTCGATTCCGGAAATTAAATTTTTCAGGCTAAACTCCGGTGTAACCATCTCTTCCACCACTTCCGGCGGGTCTTGCGGGAATTGCGCTAAATGGAAAAACTTTTGCGCCCATTGAGCATATTTACGTGCTAAGCTTAATTCCGTCAAATGTCTTTTTCGCCGCATGTTGCGGCGAAACCGCAACCCGCCCGGTTTGGAGGGTAGATAAAGTATCCTTAACTGGATGCGACGTTTCTTTTTGGAGGAGTCATTTTATGACGACGAACATGCGAAAAACTCTGGTGGTTCTGGCGGTGGGAGCGATGTTCACCGCATCCGGGGCCGCCATGGCCGCAACCGTGACTTGGGACAGCAGCGGAACCAGTCCCACCACGCCGGTCGATGGTTCCGGGACGTGGAATACTACCGGCACCAACTGGTCCAATGGTTCGACTGATTCGTCTTGGGCGACCAGCGGCGGCTATAGTACCACCGCGTCGTTCGGTTCGAAGAACGGTGCGGCCGGAACAGTGACGCTGGGTGCGAACATTACGGCGGCCGGCTTGACGTTCAATCCGGCCACCAGCGGTGATTATACCATTGCGGGCAGCGGGTCGTATGTGCTGGAACTCACTGGAGGCGGGGCACTGACAGGCGCACCAATTGTGACGAATGCCAATGCGACGATTTCAGCCGGGACCTATTTTTACAATGGGGTGAATTTTACGGGAACTGGGCAGTTGACGTTAAGCGGGGCCATCACGAATGTAACGGGAAATATGCCGGTAAACTTCAGCGGCGGTGGCACGGTCAATATCAACAGCAACTTCAACGCGGGAAGCTCGAGCTATCTGTCTTGGGCGGCGGGGGGCAGCGTGGTGAATATCAATAATAACGCCACATTCACTGCGCCGTTTTTATTTGAGGTCGGTAATAACACTGGCACGACAACCATTAATATCAACAGCGGTGGTATAATGGCCAACAGCGGCCAGTACCTGTTCTGCTATGCTGGCGGCCAAGGCAGCACTGTCAACGTCAACGCCGGCGGACAGATGCAAGCCTACCAGATAGAGCTCGGCCAGACCCAGGCAGGCGTTTTAAACCTCAATGGAGGTTTGATTAACGCGGACTGGATTCATACGAACAACGCCATCGGCGGTACGCTGAACCTCAATGGAGGCACGTTGGAGGCGTCCGGTGCCGCTGGACCGAACGGGTTGTTCAGCCCTTGGATCGCATCCACCGCCTCTAATCCGATGACCGTTAACGTGCTCAACGGCGGCGCGACGTTTGAAGTGCCAACCAGTTACAACGCGGTCGTGACTGCCACGTTGTTACAGGGAACTAATGCCGACGGATCGCTTTCCACCGGCGGTATTGCCCTTACCGGCGGCGGCACGTTGACGCTGGAGAACCAGGAAACGTACACCGGACCGACCTCGATTCAGTCGGGGACGCTGGCTCTGGTGCATGGTGGCAGCATTGCCGACAGTTCTGTGTTGATGATCAACGCCACCGGCGTGTTCGATATTTCAGCCACGAACACCACGCCGACGGCTCTGAACGGTCTGAACCTGAGCAGCGGCACGATCACTTTTGGGATGAACGGCAGCCAAGTGTCGAATATTTTGGTTAGCAACGCAGCAGGCGTCGGCGGAATCAATACGATCAACGTCTATGGCGTTCACGGAGCCACAGCGCTTACTTATGGCACGTACAATCTGATCAGCGACACCGCGGGCGGATTGACCGGAACCTTCGTATTCGGCAACGGCAAGGATACCGCTGACGCTGTACTCGGAAGCAACAGTTATCTGTTAACGCTGAGCAACTCCAATACTGCGGAAATGCTTACGGTTAGCGCCGTACCTGAACCGGCCACGCTGGGCCTGTTCGCAATCGGCGGCATGGCATTGGTGCTGATCGGCCGGAAACGTAAGGGCCGGGCGTAAATGCGGCTCGCGCCTGTCCCGACAGTGGTCGGGATGTTCAAGAACAAAGGGGCCGCGGGAGCCCGCGGCCCCTTTTCAACTTCTTCGTAGTTCTAGGAGATAAGATCATGTCTGTTATTCAATGTGACTCCACCTCTCACCGTATCTTGCATATGAATCAACGAATGGAAACTTCCCCGGAAGTGCGAGACGAATTATGCGGGAACCGCCTCCCGGCGCGCCGGGAGGAAAGTTTAACCGTTTCCGCCAAGCCCCTACACGGTTTTACGCTCGTGGAACTGCTCGTGGTCATTTCTATCATCGCCCTGCTGATCTCCCTGCTGTTGCCAGCGCTGGCCAAAGCTCGTTCATTGGCCTTGGCGACGATTTGTGAATCCAACCTGCGGCAGATCGGCACTGGCGTGCAGGAGTACGCGCAGGAATATGAGAATGCGATTCTGCCGGCTGGTTACACCTATACCCGGACGGATGCTGGGACTGATCCGTGGCCGGCAATCATGATCAAAGCGGGCATTGCGCCAAGTCCGGGGAACAATCTGACGGCTGGTGCGGGCCAATCCACCATGTTTGTTGATCCGGCATTACCGGTGTCAGACGTATCCCGAGTGGATGGCAATGGTAATATCATCGGTCACCGCGGAACTACTTCACCGAATTATTGGACCGGTGACGGCACGCTGCAGCAACAGACGCAAGTCAGCGTGTTGGGATTGCCGCAGATGACCGTAGATTGGTCTTACGGCATGAATGCGGGGTTCTATTTTCTTAATCCCTTGAATCCACCGCCTTGGAACTTTAATGTAAGCGGCGGTTACTACGCCAACGCCAATCCATCGTTTGTGCTGGTTGATCAGAACCAGGTCCCCGGTGGACAGGTTTCATCGGGATATAAGATGAACAAGGTCGATGATCCCTCGCAACTTTGTTTTATTTATGATGGTATGTGGTATTGTGAGTATAATTACGGATCAATGTCGGGATCAGGACCCTATGCAAACCCGGTGGCCAACCTGTTCGTGTATGGACGGCATAATCGCCCATCCACCGCCGGAATTACCGATCAGGTCGGCGATGTGAATGTCTGCATGTTGGATGGCTCTGTTGGCGAGTATCGCGACGATCAACTGCCAACCACCATCAATACGCGTTTCGGAGGTATGATTGGTACCAGCGGGCCCGGCTGGAACATGATGCCGACGTTCAACCTTCAGAAACTCGAGATAAATGGACAATGACGGTGATGGCAAATATTGGCCATCTGTGGGGATGTTGTTTCAACCGATGGATTGGAAGAGAGGATTTTATGAGGTTTGATAAAATCAAGCCAACTCATTTACGTTTGATTGTTCGGACGGTGGCCGTATCGGTCGCCGCGTGCGCCGTGGGTGCATCTGCCTTGCCAGCGGGGGCAGCAAGCAACGATGTCACCATTTCCAACGGCGGCCTCTCGGTGACGTTTAACCTTTCCTGGGGCGCGGTGGTAACCGGCATTGCCAATAGCAGCGTGGCCAACGGATTGAATATCGTGGACAGCCATGATGTGGGCCGGGAGTTGCAAACGGATCAGTTTCTCTGGCAAAATATCGGCGGTACTCAGCAACTCATTTTTAACCCCACCCAGGCCGGTGCGGGAGGCAACCAAGCCTATTATCAGCATCCCAATGGCATCACTATTTCCGAAACCGGCAGTCCGGTCATGAGTTGGTCGGCCAGCGCCAATCAATTCCAAGCGGTCATCACGCCTCTGGATTATGACACCGGTAAACCCACTGACTGGGTCTACGTCGAGAATGTAAGCATCAACTCCCAGGGGATCGCCAATTTTCATTACACCTGCTACGATTACCAGCCCGGGACATACAGCGTCAACACCGAGGTTCCCACACTCTACTCGGATCGCACCAACGCCTTTATCTACCCGGCCTCAAACGGCTCGCCGCAAACGGTCACCGGGTCTCCAACTTGGCCGCAGCCTGGGATCACCTCAAACGGGTGGATTGGTAACGTTGATACTACTAATAACCTTGGGATTTTCTATACCACTCCTGCGGGTCTGCCTGAAACCTACGGTACTTTTCCCGGTGCCGCTGTTTCCGACGCACTGCCGCTGGGTAAAACGAACGTTGTGGAATATGGGATTCCCGTCAACCCCGGCACCATTTTATCGAGTCAGTTCTCGGTAGCGGTAAGTACCCCGCAAAATGGTGCCGCGCTGATTTCCAGCCAGTTGCCAGCGGTCTCTACAATCACAACAAGCCTTATCAACAATGGCGCATTTGCCACCAATGCCGCAGTATATAGCAAATCGCCGGGGTATTCGCAGGGAGGAAACCCGGCGGCACCTATGGGATGGACCTCAAGCGGTGGAAACACCGGCATCAACGGGCCGGACACGGGGTTCTTTGGTAGTAGCGGTTACCAACCCTTTGCACCAAAGAGCACCGCTGGCGTAAGCGATTTCAGCTTTCTTCAAGGGAAGGGAGCATTCGTCGCCCAGACTGCGGTCACCACCGCCGGCCAGTCGTACACGCTGGCGTTCGATGCGGCGCAACGCAGCAGCGACACGACTGCCGTGCTGGAGGTGATTCTCACGAACCCAACCAATGGCAGGGAGATAATCACCCTGACGCCTACCATAAACGATACGGGTTTCACCCCATTTTTCCTGAATTTCACCGCGATTTCTGGATCGACCAACATTGAGTTCCTCAACACCAGCCCGACAGCAATAGATGATACTGTTGATGTGTCAAACGTATCCATGGCGGTAGCTGCGGTGCCGGAACCAGCTCCGCTGGGTCTGTTCGCCATCGGTGGCGTGGCGCTGGTGCTGATTGCAAAGAAACGCAGGGAACCACGCGGCAGATGGGCAAGGCAAGGTTCATAGATAGGGCTGCCTATGAGCGTGGCACAGATGTCCCAACCTTAGCGGCACGCGGTGTGCGTAGTGCACCTTCGCCGTGTGAACGGTTACAATGCTTCAAGGAGAATAAAAATATGCGAAGTTACCGTAGGCGTCTTCAAGGGGCGCGAATATGTACTTACATGCCAATTGCGTTAGCCGTAGTGTTTTTTGTCGCCGCCGAGGCGAAAGCCAGTGCCGCCAACAATGCTGGGGCACCGCCGCCCGCTTCTAGAAATATTAACAATTCCAGCTCCGATATCGGGTTTGTGGACCCCGGATTCGCGGCACCTCCGCCCGCGTCCAAAGATGTTACCATTTCCAACGGCGGCCTCTCGGTGACATTTAACCTTGGTTGGGGCGCGGTGGTGGTCGGCATCGCCGATGCCAACGTGGCCAACGGGCTGAATATTGTGGATAGCCATGATGTGGGTCGGGAGTTGCAGGTAGATCAGTTTCTTTTTCTAAAGATCGGTGGTCGCCGGGAGTTGATGATTAACCCCACGCAGGCCGGTGCTGAGGGTCATCAAGGGTATTACCGGCATCCAAAGGGAATCGTGTTTCCTGAAAAAGGCAGTCCGGTGGTTCACTGGTCGGCTGGCCACCATCATTTTCAAGCGGTTATCAAGCCTTGGGATTATGACACGGGCAAGCCCACGAACTGGGTTTACGTGGAGGATGTTCGCATCAATTCCCGAGGAGTAGCCCGCTTTCATTACACCTTCCACAACCACGAGCCAAAGTCGTACATTATGGGTACCGAGGTGCCCACGCTCTATTCGGATCGCACCAGCGCCTTCATGTACCCTCTGATCTCCCCGTATTCCGGGTCGCACGCCACGCGCCGCCAAGGGAATATCTCGAAATGGCCGGTAAAGCTGGTCACCGGTGCGCCATCCTGGCCCCAACCGGGAATCACCTCAAAAGGGTGGATTGCCAATATCGATACCAGGGACCATCTCGGCATCTTCTACACCACGCCGGTGGGCCTTCCTGAAACGTTCGGCACATTCCCCGGTGCCGGTGTTTCCGACAAATTGCCACTGGGTAAAACGAACGTGGCGGCGAGCGGGCTTACATCCTACCCCGGCGAAATTTACTCCATTAAGTTTTCGGTGTTGATCAGCACTCCCCGTAAGGGCCCCGCCCTGATCTCGGAGCAACCCCCCGCCGTGTTCAAGATTTCACACAATGTGCCGCCGAAGACAGGATCTAAACAATGATGTGCAAATATTGTATCGGGGAAAATGCAAGTGACAAATGACCCTTGGTCGCCGCAACCGCGCTGGCGGCGGGGGCGTGTTTGGTAACTGTGAACGCAGATAGAAGGGGCACGAGGGGGGGCTCATAGAGGAGCCAGAGCATGGATGATCTATTTTCCTGGGTTGTTAGTCGGCGGCGACTGGTGGGGCGGCTGGGGGCCGCCGGGCTGGCCTATGGCGTGCTTCCGCCGGGGGCTGCTGCGTGCGCACTCGGGGCGCGCCGCTGCGGTCCATGCTGGGATGGCATTGCTCCATGCAACGGCTATACGCCCAAGGCGATTGAACGCGTCAACGCTCATTTGCCCATCCATTTTGAGATAGTCTCCCATGATGCCAAGCCTCACCCGCGCAGGATGAAAAAAAACCGTTCAGAGCAGAACAGCAGTTTGGTTGTCCGGTAAGCCGCTGCGGGTTTACATGTTCTTTTAATCCGGAGTTTAGCCCACAAAAATGATAAAACCCTTGCAGAGCAAGGGTTTGGTTCATTTTGTCACGAGCTACTGTCAAATGTTGTGGACAGAAGATTTTCAGGCGGCTGATTTTTTGATACCGTCCTCGTAGATAATCCCGACGATAATATCCTTTATCTGCTCGGCCCCGTTGAGTCGCTGGAAGTTTCTCTGGGCGCTCTGGCCGAGCTTGTAAACCATCGCCAGACATGCCGCACGGCTGGCGTTGTTTCGCGTCTTGTTGTGCCGCAGTCTTACCGTCGAGAACATGCTCTCAATCGGATTGGACGTGCGAATGTGCGTCCAGTGTTTAGCCGGAAAATCGTAAAACGTCAGCAGCCTTTCCCGATCTTTCTTCAGACACTCAACGGCGGAGGAATATTTATCCTGGTAGGTTTCGATGAATAGATCAAACGCCTTGTTGGCATCGGCTTTCGTCTGGGCCATCCAAATCTGCCGCAATTTATGGTTGGCCTCTTTGCCCAGCCGATCGGGAAGCTTACTTACGACATTGGCTGCCTTATGTACCCAACACCGCTGCTGGCGTGTGTCGGGATAGATTTTCTCCAACGCCGTCCAGAATCCCAATGCTCCATCACCGATGGCCAGTTTCGCAGCGGTGGTCAATCCCCGGCTTTTCACATCCAGTAATACGCTGGTCCATGATTGCTCGCTTTCCCGGTAGCCATCGGCAATCGCCAGGATTTCTTTTTCGCCGGTTTCCGTAGCTCCCAGGAGCACCAGAATGCACGCCCGGTTTTCCTCCATACGAATATTGAAATAAATGCCGTCCGCCCAGATATACACGTACTGCTTGCCCGCCAGTGAACGCTTATTCCAATGAGCGTATTGCTTCTGCCAGGATTCGACCAGCCGGGATACCGTGGAAGGGGATACGCCCTTGGCCGCCGGCCCCAGCAATGATTCCAGCGGCTCGCCCATGTCATTAGTGCTTATTCCGTAGAGATACATCCACGGAATCGCTTCATCCAAGCTTTGCGTCCGTCGCAGGTACGGGGGCAATATCTTTCGATCAAACGTTTCCCGCTGATCCGCTGGACGGCGATCTTCTATTCGGGGCTGACGAATCGGTAACATCCCAATGCCGGTCATGACCTTCCGTTCCGGCAGATAGCCATTGCGAACCACTTGGCGATGGCCTTGGGCATCTACCTGATCGGCACGCGCTGCAACCCACGCTTCGGCTTCGATTCGCACCGCCTCGGCCAGCAAACGCTGTGCTCCGTCCCGCAGTACCTCTGTCAGTGCGTCGCTGCACACCGTGCTTGGAAATTTCACCGTTTCTGTCATACTGTTACCCATGGTGGCGTACTCCTAAAAAAGAACATTGAAAATACCCTAAAACACCTTTTAGGTTACGCCGCCTCTTTTCTCCCGTCCACAACTTTTAATAGTAGCTCTTTGTCACTTCCCGTTACTGGGTACACCCCAGTAACTCAAAGGCCCGCCGTTGCAGGACGGTGGGCATCGCCAGCATCGTGGCCGTGGGGCCTTTATTATTATCGCCGGTCATTCGGCACACGTTGCGGCTCTGCGTGGCCAGTTCCTCCATCAGGGATCGGAAGCTTTGCACCGGCAGCCCCTGGGCATTCTGGTGCAGTTTCTTCTTCGCTTTGGCCGAGGCCGATGGCTGGGCCGGGAGAACCGGATCACGGGTGCCGCGATTGGCTTGGATTTCTTCGTCGGCATACAGCAATTCCGCCAGTTCCTGCCGCATGTGCCATTCCACGTAATAGGCCAGTACACATAGGAAGATGTGGGCCTTGACGTGGTCGGTGTCACGTAGAAAGAACGGCCGCACCTTCAAATCCACCTGCTTGAGGCAACGGAAGGCTTTCCCCACGTTTTCAATGTCTTTATAGCCCTGCACCACATCCGGTGCCAGCCACGCCTCTTGGGCTTCACTGGTGCGTATGCAATACAGCCCGTCACTGGTTCATCGCGCAGAAGGCACCGCAGGGCCTCAATCTTGGCATGGGGCCAATGGGAAATATTGGCCACGGTGCGTTTATGGACGATGGGGCCTTCGCGTGACGATCCTCCCACGAACGTGGTGGGGCGGGAATTACGATTTGGAACATGTTCCATATACATGCACACATCATATAGCTAATATATTGTCAAGCATACCAGTATGACAGCATACCAGTATTATCTACATGGGTACGCATTGCCGATAAAAACATCCCGAAAACTCATCAAACGCAATACTATCAAGGGAGTTCTCTTCCGAAAATCCCATTTATTGGCCTAAACTCCAGCTTAAGTAAACCATATTGCTTTAGGGCATACCACGGAAGGGATGGACGAGATCAACCATTTATTCTGCGGCGGTATTCTCGGGGGGTTGTGCCCACGTAACGCCGAAATAATATCGAAAGCCGGGCGGCGTTAGCGAAACCCGCACGCGATGCGATCGTTGGCATGGCCATGTCGGTTTGCGAAAGCAACTGCTTGGCCAGTTCCACGCGGGCACGGCGGATTTCTTCTTGAGGCGTTGACCCCAGAGACTTGCGGAATTTCTGCTCCAGCCGCCGTCGCGAAATCGCCACTTCCTGAGTTATATGCGCAACGCTGATGGGTTTGCGAATGTTGTCGCGGATGAAACGAACGGCATCGCGAACGTCCGGGTCGTCGATGCTTAATATATCCGTGGATGCCCGCGTGACCACGACCCCCGGCGAAAACAGGCGATGACTTTCCATGGGTGCTTCGCCTCGCATCATTTTTTCCAGAAGTTCCGCAGCCGCGAATCCAATTTCCTCGGCCGGTTGCGCGATGCTCGATAACGACGGACGCGCTAACGCGCAGAGGACTTCATCATTATCCACGCCTAAAACCGCCGCACTATCCGGCACGGTAATGCCCGCTTCATTGCAGCATAAAAGCACAATCATCGCGAAAAGATCGCAACTGGCAAAAACCGCCACCGGTTTTGGCAATTTGCGCAGCCAT
>JAJZDN010000097.1 GCA_021805985.1 Planctomycetota bacterium
TCAAGCGCTTCCGCACCGTGGCGTTATTGTAGCCACCAGAAAGAAGCTGCCTGAAAGACGCAAAACCCGTTGATTTTATTGCGCACTATCGCACTGCAAACCAGTGGTTTTTACTGGAACATCCGTTTCAACGGCATAAATAATTCTCCACGGGTATGTTGTGCCAGGCGGCATGATTAAATTGTGACTGGTTCGCGGACATGAGGATGAATTATGCAGCAACACCGGCGGTTTGGATAGCCATAAAGGGCGGATACAGGGCGGATTTCCGCAATGTAAGTCAATGCCCGGTTGCGCCAGCGTGTGACCCCGCTTGTTCACTGCGTATGGAGATTAGTCGCTTCAGAAGAAATGGGCTGGAAAGATCCTTCCGCGAAGGGCCGATGCCCCTCCGGCCAGCACGTCTCCCATTGGCACAATAGTCGCTGTTGCAGGGGAATTTCAGGGGGATTCGCCTTCACCACACGGCAGTGGATGTACTGGCACTGATTCCAGAGGCGAAGCGCGGGAGCTAGAAGAAAGCCGGGCAGGTAACCGACAATGAGGCGGTCGGCGGCGGTCCGCAGCGCCAATGCGCGTGCGTCGTAGTCATTCTGGCAATCGTGCATGACGTAGAGCCGTTCGTTTGGCTCCAGTGTGGTAATTCGGGCGAGGGACGCGACTGAAAGAAAACGTAACCCATGAGCGAGAAAATGCGTGCGATAAGGCTCCAACGGTCCACTGCGTATTGGATACTCAAAAATTTCAAAAGGATCAGTCACGCGGCTGCCGCCGGTCCGGATAAGGATGTCCATCGCCGTGGCGTGATCCGGTTCCAGGGCAAGGCTGCGGACGAAAGCGGAATAATCGGGACGACTGGGCTGCATGATGCGGTTCTGAAAAAAAGGAAATAGCTGATCGCTACAATAAACCCGATCAATATCGGGAAATGCCAATAACTCCCCTAATCCTTGGTCTATCGCCTCCTTGACGCCGTTCAGGAATGCAAATTCATACTCGGGTCGCTCAGGCCCCAGCCCCGAAACCAGGCGGCCCAGCGGAACGTAGGTAAGATCCGCAGGATTGCGCCACGTCACTATCGCCGCCTGTATGAGTTTTTGTTCGACGATCATGGTTAATCCAATTCCAGCAACCTGTCTCTATTATATACCAGAAGTTCCAAGGCAAAGCGACTCGCGGTGGAGGACATGCGAGCCGCGGGGACGCGGCCGATAACGGCGGCGAACTGTTCCCGGCCGACAGCGGCGAGTCGGCTAAGCCAAAAGGCGCGAACCGGTGGCGCAGCGGCTGTCGCCTCCGCGAACGCTTCCCAGGGTGTAAGCGGTTTAAGGGCGTTATTGTCCAGATACAGTTTGGAGCGACATCGTGCTGCATAGGACGCAACGTTCCGGTTGCTATTTCCGGCCAGCATATCCCTCCGGGCTTCGTCATTGAGCTCCCGGCCAAGCGAAGACGCGTGGTCAAATGAGGGGGCGAGCTTAAGCATGGGGATAACGCGTGGGGGAACATCCGTCAGCGGTGTCGTTGATGCTGGGAATACTGGAGGCGTGATAATTCCCCAATTTTCGTGGTGGCGGTCGGAGTTGCCGATCAGAGCATCAAACATCAGATATCCTGCGAATTGGTGCCACAGATTTTGCAAGGGACCGGAGCCGGGCGAGGCAGCAGAAATAGTGTATTTGTTGAGAACCTCGGTTACAACAGGAATACAGTGCTGCCTGACATTGTAGGACCTTTCCATCGGATAGTCGTGCCCGTAGTAATCATTAAGCAGCTCATTTCCATGTACTAGAAGCCATCCAGCTTTGGCATCAACAAAATTTTCGGCAATTACTCCGATCGCTCCCTCGCACTGGGCCAATTCTACAACGGCGCATTCAAGCATAAGCAGCCGAGCAATCTCAGCAGCAATCTTTTCCGACCAATCTTCTCCATGTTCCGGACGGTTGAATTTAAACAGCCAGCGTCTACTATCGTGGGTTACCCAAAACTTCTGCTTGGTACCCATCGGTTCGGACTTCTCTCTACCCAGATCGGCTATCACAATAACGGGAAATTCATCGACCATAATATCATCGCATGCCTAATGAACAGATAATCTTCGGTGCCAGGTTGTTGGGGTCCTCGGTGATGTTGCATAACTGATTTTCGGAACGCAAATCGATGGCCAGTTTCGCCAGCGCATCGTCGTCAACATGTTCCCGGATGCGCCGGGCCAGCAGATCTTGTGCAGAGGCTTTCAAGGGGTAGCGATAAATCTCATCGAGCACCTTATCCAGATCAGCCGGGCGGAAGAGACTGTTGGCGGTACGGGCATGCAACGCTTTGAGGCGGTCGTACACTTTGCGCCGCACGCTGCGTGCGCCGCCGAGCTGACCGCCGACACGATTCTGGTCTTTGGCGGCCATTTCCAGCGCTTGGCCGACCAGGTCGTTATGCCCGGGTAACCGTTCGGCGGCGGGCGTATCCGCGGGGCATTGCGCGGCTTGGAGAATTTCCAGCGGGGATTCGGTGACAACCTGTCGATGCGCGTCAAGGAAAATCAAGGAATTATTGCCCTGCCCGGTCTGCACGAATGTTACCACGCCTTCAGGACTGGCGGCAGCGACGGTCGCCGGACGGGTGGAATAAACGACGTTGGGCAGATCCTCTATGGTTTTGGCCAAGGCCGGATTATTTTTCACCGCGTTTTGCCAGATCTGATAGGCATAGGAGGAAATATCCACATCGGATTCCTCTTCCTCTTCCAGAACCCGGGAATTTTCATTGTAAAGATTTTTGAACAACTCCAGTTCGTTGACGGGATCGCCCTCAATAAGCATTTCGTCGGCACCGATGACTTCCCCTTCCTGTCTCTGGCGCTGGCGGATGCGCTGGTGCAAACGGATAATGCGTTCTACGCCATCGGCGGGCAGAAAGCTGTAACACAGAATCTGATGTGCGCGCTGCCCGATGCGATCCACGCGGCCCACCCGCTGAATAATACGAATTAGCGCCCAGGGCAAGTCGTAATTGACAATCAAGGCGCAGTCTTGAAGATTCTGCCCTTCGCTTAATACATCCGTGCTGACCAGCACGCGCAATTCATCCGCTGGTGCAACCTGCTTTTGATTGCTTTCCGGGCTGAAGCGGTGGGCCAGAGCCGTGGGGTTGTCGCTCTCACCGGTGACCACGGCAAGATTCCGAATATCGGCCTGCTTTAGCTGCCGGTAAAGATAGTTGGCGGTATCGGCGAACTGGGTAAAAATCAGAATTTTTTCACGCGGGTGGACCTTTTGCATCATGTGAGTCAATTCGCGAAGCTTATGATCCCGTGCGGGATTCCATAGGCCCACGGAACTGCGAACGGATTCCAAAGTGGCGATGTCCTGCCGCAAATGTTCGACCAGCGCGGTATCAAAAAAGGCCGCCGGCAGCCAGCGGTACCGGTTGTTGGCTTTGAATCGGGCATAAAGCGCGGCGATTTCATCCGGAGAATCGCCGTCGGAGATCGCGGTGTCGGCCGATTCGGCCATATCCAGAAGTGCGTCCGCGTCATTGATGCCGGTTTCAAAAATAGCGGCATCGCTGGAGCCAATGGGGACATCCAGACCGTTTTGCAGGGCATGCAGAGTAGCTTTGTCACGCAAAATATGCCGGTCCATGGTCAGTTCAAACGCGGCCCCGCTGCTCTCCAGGCGTTTGAATAATCCTGTGCGGCAAAAGCCGATCAGATGCTTCCCGGCGCGAGCCAAGTCGTTGATCAGATCCTCATGCTCTTTTTTGGCATCCGGGCGGTACAGTCCGATTTTTACATAATTGCCCAGACCGTAGCGCGGCAGGTGCAATGTGTTAATGGCATCGACCGTGCCATCACTGAACATGCGGGCATATTGATCCTGCGGGTCTTTTTCATCGATGGCGAATTTAACGCTTTTGGCGATCCGGTCCGGGAAATAAGAACGCTTTCCGCTGGTGAATTGCAGGTAAGATCGGCCATTTTCCGGATCAACTTTTGCATAATTTTTCTTAATCCAGCCGCGGGTGCGCCGGATCAGGAATTGATCCATGAGGATGCGCCAATCTTCAGCGAGATCGCTTTTTTCAAAGGCGACTATCGTATGTGGGTCGGCCTGGGTTTGCGCGGATAAAACTTCCAGCCCGCGCGTGCGTATAAAATGTTCAGGGCGCACGGGAAGCTGGGCATCCGGATCAAGAAACAGCCGCAACTGACTGGATAAATCCAGAAGGGTTTTGTTGTACGGTGTGGCGGTCAACAGAATCACCTGGCAGGTGGCGCGCTCGATGTAATCGCGGACGGCTTTATACGCGGCGGTTTCACGGTTGCGCAAATTATGGCTTTCGTCGATGAGCACGGTGCGGAACGGCTTTTCATCCTTTAACAGCCTGTGCACCAAGCCTAACGACACGACTTTGGCGTTGATGGCGTATCGAAGGCGGTAATCCTCCCACATGCCGATAAGATTCCGGGGGCAGATGATCAACGTTTCATGATTGAGAACTTTGGCAATTGCCGAGCCGATCAGCGTTTTACCCAGGCCCACCACATCCCCGATCATCACGCCGCCATGACGATCGATGATACGCGCCGCCATTTTGACCGCCGCCTTCTGGAAGTCCAGCAGCTTTTCGCCGAACTCATCGGGAATGTCATATTCCTCTTCACTTATGCGTGCGTCGGAAGCGAGGTGATACGCCATTTTAAGATATATGTGATAGGGTGGAGGCTGCGTTTCCCGCGCCCAACTGGCGTCAATTATTTCCACAAGTTCCTGGGATATGTCTATGCAGAAACGGTCATTCCACCGATCCAGAAACCAGCGTGCCAATTTATCCCAGGTATCGGCATCAGTAATATCGACGTTTAATTCACCCTGTTTGGACAATCCCGCCATAGTCAAATTGCTGCTGCCGAGAAAGCCGATCTTGGGATTTAACGGGTCGGGCCGCTGCAGTAGATAGAGCTTGGCGTGCAGCGGATGCTTGAGGAAAAGTTTGACGTGGAGCTTTCCCGTGCGGATTTGCCGGGCCAATCTCCGCAGACCGGCTTCATCGGCATCGGTGGGAGCGCCGAGGGTAAGTTGATCGCGGAAGCTTTCGGCCATTTTCTTTCGGAGCCGGGCGGCCCCGGCATTGTCCATTTCGTCGGTTGCCACAGGGTTGGCCGCCGCACGCAGCAGGTCTTCCTCCGCCGGGCGGTGCATGCCTACAAGCAATCGGCAGCAATTCCCTTCGGTACCGGACCACTTCTCGACATACTGGTCGATATACCGCCAGCCGCGAAGATTAAAATAACCCACGCAGAAATCCGCGCGCTGCGACACTTCCATCGCTTTTTGCAACGTGGGCAGGAGTTGGAATTCAATGTTGTCAAATATCTGGGGCATTTGCCTGACTCCCGCTTTGTTTTGGATGGGGGCCGAAACGGAGAGAGCGGGATTCGAACCCGCGGTACAGGTTGTAACCCGTACACCGGTTTAGCAAACCGGCGCCTTCAGCCGCTCGGCCATCTCTCCAGAGAGTCCAAACAGTATCGGCCCGGCGGCTAAAAGTCAATGATTTTCGGTGCCCTGCGTCAAGAATTTACCGGTAAAATCCTGCGGGTGCTGGGCGTACCAGGCAAATAAAAATCCGTACGCCGCCGGAAGATGCTGCGGAGAAATCACTGTTACGGTCCGCCATTGCGGCTCTTTAAAACATTGCAGGACGACCGGCACCCCCGCCACACGCAGGTGCACAACGCCGCCCCGATTTTCGCCTGCAAAAAGCGTGGAAAATAGCAGGGGCTTCCAATGGTGTTTTATCCGCAGCAGAATCAGACTGGATTTGAGTTTCGGATTGTGGTAATTCCAAAGCGGAGCCACAGGATACCGCGGGCCGGCGGGGCTGTGATCATAGGGGCCGTAAACATCTTTGCGATAGGCGGTATACAGCGTCGTTACGCCGGCGATCATGGTGGTTTGCGGATACATACTTTTCCAGTTTCGCCACGTAACAACCTGACAGGGTAGAGGCGTTAACTTAACGTGTTGGGCGGCCATGGGGCCGGCGATTGCGCGGCCGGCGATCGGGCTGAACAAACTTTCATCCGCCACCTTGGGCTGATGATCATAAATAAGAGCATTCCCGTTATACACCAGGCCGCTGTAGGCGAATCGGAGAATGTGGCCGTCAACTTTTCGGCTCACCACCAGGGCTGTATCACAAAAACCATCCCAGATTACCGCGATGGCTTTGCCCCCCAGACGATCATTGCAGATTTCATGCCAGTTCATCATGGGTAATGGATAGGCTCGGGCCTGCCCGTGAATTACGACTCCCACCACGCGGTCCGGGCCTTGCATAAATCCACCGGCATCGCGGCGCGCATTGTTAATGTTGCTGACTTGCGCTATCGTCAGCAGGCGTGGCCGATTCAGAGCATTCAGGCCGCCTTTACTGTTGCCGGACGCCACCAACAGCTTACGATTGATCAGCAGCGGGTGAAGATTAAAATCATAACTGGAGACATGCACGCCATCACCAATGGTGTGGGTAAAATCACCGTTGGCCAGGGGGATAATAATTTCCTTAATAGCCAGGCCCACTGTGGTTAAAGCCAGCAGGACGATAATCCATAATCCGGAGGAAAAAAACGCGGTGAATTTATTTTTCATGGCCACACTTCTGTTTTTCAACGCTAGCCAGCCATCGCGACGAAATTGTTAAGAAGTACGGAAGGCTTTAATGTACCCGCTGCCCCGGCGTGGCCCGCTGATCAACCGACAATAAAAACACATCCTTGCCGCCCGGCCCGCTGGCCAAAATCATTCCTTCACTGGTTCCGAATTTCATTTTTCGTGGTGCCAAATTGGCGCAGAATATGACCAGCCGTCCAGTAAGTTCTTCCGGCGTGCAGGCCTTTTTAATACCCGCCAGAACGGTGCGCTTGCCCAGCGGTCCGGCGTCAATTTCCACCTTCATGAGTTTATCGGTAGCCTCAATGGCTTCGGCATGGATCACCCGCCCGACGCGCAAGTCCACCGCGGAAAATTGCTCTATGCTGCATTCCGGAGCCAGCGGTTCCTCGGGGACCGCCGGTGTCGCTGGAATTCCTGGTGCGGCCGCCGTGGTTGTCTCGGTTTTATTTTCTTCAAGCATGGCTTGGATTTTCCTTTCTTCAACACGTCCGGTTAAATGTTCAAATGGGTTAATAACATGCGATTCCATAGAATTTTGTATATCACGCCAGGATTGCGGACGGATATTCAGGCATTTTTCCACGCGTGCCGCCATTTCCGGGATAATGGGCTTTAGATAAATCATCAAGATTCGTCCGCATTCCAAGGCGGCCGTTAATACGCCCCGCGCCGCTTCTTCATCCGTTTTTACTAAAGACCATGGTGCCTGTTCTTCCACGAATTTATTGGCCTTGTCCGCCAAAGCACAAATCCGTCGTGTTACTGCCGCAAAGTTTCGCTGGTCATAATCCATCGCAATCTGCGATTCCGCGTTGCGAAATTCATTAAGCACGGGCAAGGCATCTGCCGTTACAATTCCTGTTCGGCCTTCCAGCAAGCGCGTTAAGATCGGTGCGGCCCGGCTGATCAGGTTCGCCAGCTTGCCCACCAGTTCGCTGTTGACCCGATTGCAGAAATCCTCAAAGCTCAAGTCGATATCCGCCGGTGACGCTGACAGCCGTGTGGCAAAATAATATCGTAGCCACTGCGTATCCAGATGGCGGGCATATTGGGCCGCGTTAATAAATGTGCCCCGGCTCTTGGACATTTTTTCGCCATTGATGGTCAAATGTCCATGCACGCATAACTTCGTTGGCGGCTTAAGTCCTGCACCCATGAGCATGGCGGGCCAGAATAAGGCGTGGAAATAAATAATGTCCTTGCCGATGAAATGGTACACTTCCAGATCATCGAGTTTCCAGTATTCTTCAGCATCGGCGGCTTCGCCACCGAGATTCTTCGCCAACGCGGCCAGATAACCAATCGGCGCATCAAGCCAGTTGTAAAAGTATTTATTCTGCTCGGAGGGAATGGGAAAGCCAAAAAAGGGCGCATCACGGGAAATATCCCAATCTTTCAGTTCCTTGCCGAACCACTCTTCAAGCTTATTGGCCACCGCCGCATCCACCAGCCCGCCGCGAATCAGCGCCAGAAGTTGGTCGCGAAAATCTTCAAGGTGCAAAAAGAAATGCCGACTGGAGCGGCGTTCCGGTGCCGCACCGCTGACGGCACTTTTGGGATTAATCAGATCCGTGGGGCTGTAATGTTTGCCACAAACTTCACAGGAATCCCCATATTGATCCGGCGATTTGCAATTCGGACATTGCCCGCGAATAAAGCGGTCCGGCAGAAAAATATTTTCCACCGGGTCAAAAAACTGCTCAACATCCCGATGCACAATGTGGCCGCCGGCCTTCAGCCGTTCATAAAACATGTAGCAAAGCGCTTCATTTTCGGGTGAATGGGTCGAATAGTAGCAATCAAATTGTACGCCAAACCGGGCAAAATCCTCGCGATGTTCCTGATTCATCCGGGCGATAAATTGTTCCGGTGCCACGCCTTCACTGCGTGCACGGAGCATGATGGGCGTGCCATGGGCATCATCGCCGCACAAATACACCACACGATTTCCCATGAGCCGCTGAAAGCGAACCCAGATGTCGGTCTGAATATATTCCACCAGATGCCCGATATGAATGGCCCCATTGGCGTAGGGTAACGCCGAGGTAACCAGGATATTTCGTTTTGCCGCCGCCATTTAAATCTCCAACGCGGATGTAAAGCTCATTATTCTAACGTCTTTTTATCACACTGTTGTGTTATCGGAAAGTTTATACGGCCCAAAAACTGAAAATTCGCCGAATTTTTCATGGCAATTATTATAGCCTGAGCTATGAGTTGGCTACCGGTGGACCCGTACGTTCAGTATTGGCGATCGGGTAGGAAATGGGATCGCGGTTCACCTTGCATTCAGTTGGGCGGCCACATAAGCGGGCGGGGGTCATGACGATGACGGAGGACTGCCTTTCGTGTATTTTGGAGGCTGGTCACAGCTTGGTTGATTCCTATTTTAGACCACGAGGATATTAATGCACGGCCGTTTGCGTCAAATAATTCGGGTTCTTAGCGCCCTGCCACCCGAGCGGGAGGATTGGCTGCTTATTGAGCCGAAAAAGGGGCTTGCGATCCCGATTCCCGATTTTCAGCGGGCACACAGGGGCGGGATCTCTTATCGCCAAAAGGGCCTTCCATCTTCCAAGGAAGAGCGGCGGCTGATCGGCCCTCGGTTACTATTATTCGCTATTATCATTCCCGTTGTGCAACTTCCGCTGTGGGGCGAATGGACCATTGTCAGTGTGTCCGCGGCGCGCTGGAGGATGCTGACGGTGGGGGCGAAAGTTTGCAGACCTTTTCGCCGTGAACGGCCACGCCAATCCAGCCGCTGCGTGGCTGGCTTGGTACGTAAATTATTGCACGCGTGCGAAGCGCGGCGCAATTTGCCGGCTATATGCCGCAATTTATCTGTGCTGCGGACATACGCAGAGCGGGGACGGTATAGCGGGCCGCCGAATTATAAGGGCGGCAAGACCGGCTGACATTCGTCGATTCCACGGCAGGTGAAATGTTGCGGGAAGTGAAACGAGAGAACAAAACTGGGACGCATCTGGTTTACAGCCTGCAGCGCCTACTGTACAACAACTAGATACGTCCCCGTTTAGATTCTCGGGTGTGCAGTAACAGATGTCTTTTACTCGATGCATAAGCCCATTTTCATTATGGTGGATACCAAGGTGACCAAGATGGCCAAGTTATGGGGCTAGGTGTCCAAGTTGGACATGTGGGCGGAGTGGTTGATTTTGGCGGGTTTGGTTGAAGGTGGCCAAGATGGCCAAGATGTTTGTGAGCCTTAGTATTTAGGAGTTGGGAGTTAGGAGTTAGAAGGTTTTGAAGCGCTGCGCTGCAGTTTTGCGGAGGTGGCCAGGAGGCTTTACCACGAAGGCACGAAGACACGAAGGACGAACTGATCCACAGATTTCACCGATGGACACAGATTAACGAACGACGGCGTTTCGCTCAGGGAATAGTGTTCAATGGAGAGAAGCATCTGGCACCGGGCATCGGGCTGCGGCCCGATAGAGCAGGCGACAGGAGAGAGTTGAGAGTTGAGCAAATTCGGCTGGGGCGAAATGGTGGCTGTCGCCGTAACAAAACGGCCTCCTGCGGCGGATTAGGCGGAGTGTAGGCCGTGACGCGATGGGCGTATTATTTACTTTTCAAACAGCGACATCAATGAGCGATTATCAAAGATCGTATTGGGGAAGCTATAGGGGGCGGGGGGAACGGAAAACAGTATTGATCAGTAGTTTCGGGAGCGGGGTGGGGACAATTAATGAGTGATGGATAATGGGACATAGCATCTGGCATCTGGCATCGAGCATCGGGCATTGAGCAGCCGGCAGCGGGATTGGATTACAGGTAACGGCGGGCGACCTCAATGAGTAATGAATAAATTATTGGAAGTTTCAAATTTCTAGCGTCGGTAGCGCTGTGGTATCAAAACTCGAAGACCTAACGTTTTGCAGCGAGGTAGAATTGGCGCTCCCCGCCTGGTTGGCGGCGCTTATGAAAAGGCGCTTATGAAAATCATTTTTGCAAATAGGCGAGAGTGGATATACTCTCCCCACAGAAGACTGGTTTTAATCAACAATCCAGAGTTGGCTTCGGTGGACGAGACCGCGGCTTCCAATTTGTGTCCACCTGCCGACAGTTTTCGCTGAGTCGGTTTCTTTGGATGGTATTATGAAATTCGTTTGGCTAAACAAACAAGGCGTGGCCAGTGACCAAGGTTTCGTGCTTCAGTCCGTCGACCGATACGCCTTCGAATACCGCGAGGCGAATCGAGTGGCGAGGCTGAAAGGGGAGAGTTTTCGTAGGGATGGACGTTGCGGCTTCGGATTTTACGGGTTCCCGGATTGGTGGGAACCACCTTATGACAAAGTGCCGGTTGCAGAGGTTGATCGCATCATCAATAACATAAAGGAGGCAATGGCATTCATGGACATATTGACGAAGTTTGAGTAAACGGACCGGCCTACTTCCTGCATAGAGCAAAGCGTACTTTCGTGTGCGTTTTGGATAGCGTGCGGATCGGGCACGCCGCTTGGAGTCCGGGGTCCGTTCCCGACATTCCAGGACGCCGTCGGCTTGTCGGAAGTTTCGCTTGTGAATAAAGAATGGGTAGGCAGCAGATTGACGATGGGGGATTCACCACAGTAGGAGAGGTAACGGAGGGACGCGCAAACGACGGTGGGAGAGCGTGTTTAACGACCCCCAAACCGGGGATTTCGGCGGCGAACATTTATCTGGCCAGAGGTAACGTGTTTTTATGCGAATGATAGAAGTAACTAAGCCTGTCGGGGAGGTGCGGCGGTTCCCCTCTGTTGGAGATGCCATTGCATATCGGGCCGGACGTGAGCCGGTAAGCGCCGCCCGGTCTGCGGAGGTCGTTGGGCACCGGATTTGCGGGGCAAGGTGGACTGATTCGGAGTTGAGATTTTCATTGGAGGATGGGATCGCACTAAACATATTTCTCGTCGACGATGTGGTTGAGTGGTCGGTCCTGCGCGCAGAAGGTGGGC
>JAJZDN010000022.1 GCA_021805985.1 Planctomycetota bacterium
CTATTTGACACAGCTTGTTATCTGTGATTAAATATCACGTATGCCTGCATTTGGTGACATCTTAAAAGAGTTGCGGAACAAGGCTGGTTGGAATCAAGAGTACCTTGCCGACAAGGTGGGTATATCACGCGAACAGATCGCCCGACTGGAATTGCAACGCAACATGCCCCAGCCCGGCACGTATCGGCGTATTGCCGAATCATTTGGCTTAACCTTGGATGAGCTTGACGGACTCTGGCGGGCTTCACGCATCGAGCAGTACCGTGGAACACTGGAACGCAAAGCACCGGTAATCAACAAGGTTCCGGCCGGCCACGCCCAGGATTATTGCGATCTGGGACTGGATAACGGCATTGGCTATGACTATGTGTCCACCGTCGGTACAGGTATAGACGATCCCCTGGTCTTTGCCTTTGAAGTGGTGGGCGATTCCATGCTTCCGGCTTTTGCGCCGGGAGAACTATGTCTCTGTTCACCCAATACGCCCATTGAAGATGGGGATGCGGTATATGTACGCTTCAGTTCCGAACGTGATAGTGAATGCACTTTCAAACGTGTCTACGATCTCCAGGATGGCCGTGTGGAACTGCGTGCCGACAATACGATCTACAAGCCGCTGATCGTACCCAAGGAACACATTGTACGTATGAGTTTTGTGGCTGCAAAAATCACACGCTTTGACCGCAAAAAGCGCGGTGCATACTAATTCTCTCTCCCTCTCTGGCACCTGCTTTCCTTCCATTTTTCCACGTACGTTGGCCAGACACCGGGTACCGTGGTTCACTGAAGTTTGGAATTGTTTAATGTTGTCAGTGGCACCCAAAGCGTTCATGAGTAGTTCTAATGCGAATATTACGCTTATGCCATAAGGCGAACATGCCGAATCGGGTGGAGGATATGGCTTACGGTTCAGTCGAATTGCCGAATCGTTTGCGGTGCCGCAGCGCCAAGTTGCTGCGGGTGGCAGCGTCACCTTCCAGCCAGTGCAGAATCAGAGCTTCCAGCACCAGCTTGGGATTGGCCAGATGCCGGGCGCAATCTTCTTCAAACGAGTCAAAGAGTTCGGTGTTGAAACGATAGGTGCGTTGCACGGTCAGAGGTTTGCGGGCCAGGTCCGAAGATTTCGCCGATTTACTTTGCTTTGCCATAATGCATCTACCTTATGCCAAGATAATGGAAACTGCAAGGGGACTACATCCAATGACTTTGTTGACTTTATTTATACCAAAATGCTATAATAAACACAATGAAGCCGTAGCCACCCATGAGGACACACCTATGAAGACGATCACTGAAGTAAAGCAGCATGCTCAGCTATTAACTGTTCCGGAAGCCGCCCAGCGACTCTGCATCAGCCCACGCAAAATGTGGCAACTGATTTCAGAAGGCCAACTTCGAACCATTCACATCGGCTTGCGCAACACGCGAATTGAGCAGGAGGAACTGGATGCCTTTATTGCAAGGCTCAGAACAATCGCGGCTCATCGTAATTAACGATTGTCGCGTTTTCTGTGGAAACGATATATTCGGTTTAGAAACGGTATCATTAACACCCGTGATAGATATGGAGTGCCCATTATGGCAAGTCTTTTCAAAACTGGTGAGGCATGGCGAATCGATTTCTCCATCGGTGCCAATGGCCGCCGGAAAAGTATACGGTTGGGCAAGTTGAACAAGCACGCGGCCCAATCGGCGCGTCAATGGATTGAAAAGCTGATTGCGGCCAAGGCCATGAACACTACCCCTGATCCTGAAACTGCGAATTGGGCCGGCGGGATCGACGACATGCTGCACGACCGATTGGCCGCCGTCGGGTTGGTCAAACCGCGTGAACAGAGCCGAGCAACGCTGGCGGCCTTCGTGGATAGCTTGATTGCATCTCGGACTGATATCAAACCGGCAACCAAACGCTGGTATAAGGATGCGAGAAAGAATCTCGTAGATTGCCTGGGAGCAAATGTGCAGTTGCGAGACATAGACCCAGGAGATGCAGTGAAGGTGCGTCTGGCACTCGAAAAATCTGGTCTGGGACCAAATACGGTGCGCCGGCGGGTCGGCGTATGCCGTCAGATTTTTAACGCCGCTCAGCGATTTAAGCTGATTGAGGACAATCCTTTCGCCGGTATGGCCGCAGATGTCCGCAGTGATCCATCAAAGTTCCGGTTTGTCACGCAAGCGGAAACCACCACGATCTTGGAACATTGTCCGGACGTGACATGGAAGGTTATCGTATGCCTTGTCCGATATGGTGGTCTTCGGTGTCCAAGCGAAGTGCTGGCGCTCAAGTGGGGGCATGTGAACTGGGAAAAGCTCCGCCTTACAATTCCATCCTCCAAAACCGCCTGCCATGAGGGCAAAGCCAGCCGCGTATGCCCGTTATTTCCTGAACTGCGGGCCGTACTCGAAGAGGCGTTTGCTCAAGCTGCCACGGGGGAGGAATGCATCATCCCGCGATATCGGAGCAATGCCGTCAATCTACGGACACACTTCCAGCGAATCATCGAGCGGGCTGGCGTAACGCCGTGGCCCAAGCTGTTCGTCAATCTCCGCAGCAGCCGGGAAACCGAATTGGTGAAAGATTTTCCAATCCATACTGTCACCGCGTGGCTGGGGAACTCACCCAAAGTAGCCATGAAGCATTACCTGCAGGTGACGGATGACGAGTTTGAACGAGCCGCAGGTATGGTCAAACAACCCGCAGCAAAATCCGCAGCATTTGAGCAGCAAAATCCGCAGCAGCAAGGGACGGTGCCAATGTGCAGTAGCGTGCAGAAAAATCAAAAAAGCCCTGTAAATATTGGCCTTTTGCACGCCCCGGCGCTAAACGGCATAACCTTGCAATATGGGCCGAATGCTCGGGACAGGAATCGAACCTGCACTCCTTTCGGAACCGGAACCTAAATCCGGCGCGTCTGCCAATTCCGCCACCCGAGCGGGCAATGCACTATTTTAACATAGTCGCTGCGTCTTGACACACGTGTGGTGGGAAAGCGAAATAATCGGCCTCTTGCCATGTCCCAGCCATAAAAGTGTTTGAATCTAACACGAGATTTGACATCCCCCTCGCCAGCCGTTATACCTAACATATACCTAACTTTTAGAGGGCTATATGAGTCTGTTTTTATGTATTTATCTGCCCGATTGGGATATTCAGGCGATGCGGTTAAAACAACGGCGGGCTGATGCACTATTATCCGCCAAGGTACCGCGGCCCCTGCTGTTGATTGCAGAACAGGCACGGCAGGAAATTGTGGGGCGATGTTGCGACATTTGCCGCCGGCGAGGTATTGTTCCCGGCATGGCGGCGGCGGAAGCACGGGCCTTATTGCCCCGCGTGGAGATAATGCCTTTGGATGGCATGGCCAGCACGCGGCTGCTGGAAAAGTTGGCGCGATGGGCGTTGCGATTTTCTCCTCTGGTAAGTATCGGGGAGTCATTCCCGGATCATCACCCTTGCCCCGCTGCGGATTGTCTGTTACTTAACATCACCGGAATGGAACATCTGTTTAACGGGCCGCTCGCCTTAGCCCGGCGCATCACCGCCCTGCTGCGGCATAACGCATTAACCTGCCGCACCGCTATTGCCCCGACCCTCTCCAGTGCGGCAGCGCTGGCACGTTATGCAGAAACGCCTGCATTCATTGACGATCCTGCGGATATTCCCGCAGCTGTGCGGAACTTTCCTCTGGCGGCATTACGCATCAGTGCCGACACGCAGGCGGCATTGCGCGAAACAGGCGTGACGTGCCTGGGGGAAATAATGACCCTGGCGCGTGATCAACTGGCGGTTCGCTTTCCACCAGAATTACTGCTGCGATTGGATCAACTGCTGGGGCACCGGATGGAATTGCCGCCCTTGATCACCTTATCCAGTACGCCACAGGCCCAGTGGCGGGCGGATGGACCGGTGGAAAATCTGGAGGGGATTCTATTGGCGGCTCAAGCATTAACCGATCAGTTATCACAGACGTTAACTCAACGCAACCTGGGTACCACGCTGCTGACTATAGAAATGCAGGGGGAATATACGGGGACATCCACCGTCACGATTCCTCTGACACAGGCGGTGCGACGTGCCGACCGGCTGTGGGCCGCCATCCGACCACGGATAGAGCAACTGCGGCTCACCGGTGGCATTGAAGTCCTCACCATCCGTGCGGAACAAACACATCTTCTTCCACCGGAGCAATTGCACGCTGATACCTGCACCGCCTGGCGCAGCAATCCCACCATGGCACCGCTGGCTCCGGTGCTGGACATTTTGCAAACGCGACTGGCCGGCCGGCGCATCGGCATGGCCGCAGGCGGACAGTCGCATATTCCCGAGCAGGCCATGCGCCTGAACAGGCTCAACACAATGCAGGACCCTATGGCGTCAACAGCCTCACACGCATCGCCCAGTGGATTTGCCATCATTCCCCGGCCGTCGCTGCTGCTGGCTCCGCCGCAACAGGCGCTGGTGATAACCGGAGGCCCTGCTAACGCACCAGAGCATATTCAATGGCAGGGCCGCATTTATACCTGTCAGCAGGTGATCGGGCCGGAGCGATTAACCACGCCCTGGTGGACAGGCACGCCATCGGTTACACGGGACTACTTTGCCGTGCTGGACCAGACGGGGCAATGGCTGTGGTTATTTCATGAAGTGGAAACCGGGCAATGGTTGCTGCATGGAGTGTGGGTCTAGGAGCCTGTGCACGCAGAAACTTTCTGCAGGTTTTGTGATGTGAGCGGATATGCCGGAACAGCCTGAAAAGCGTTATAAACCGGCAGTGACACAGCGACGTGCCGGGGCTGGCGGAGCAAGGCACTATGTGGAATTGCAAACCACCAGCAACTTCACATTTTTGCATGGAGCCAGTCACCCGGAGGAACTTATTCAGCGGGCCGCCGAACTGGAATATGATGCCATTGCCCTGACGGATCACGCCACAATGGCCGGGATGGTGCGGGCGCACACCGCGGCCAAACAGGCCGGCATACAACTGATTGTCGGAACATATATACGCATTGATTTGCCAACATCTGACTCTTATTCGCGGCCTTGTTGTAATGTGCTGTTATATCCCACCGATGTGGCCTCGTATGGTCGCCTGTGCCGCCTGATTACGCTGGGACGCAGACAGGCCGCCAAGGGATCTTATCGCATCACATTAGAAAATGTATTGACGCATCAGGCCGGTCTGCTGGTTATCGCCTTGCCACCGATGCACCCGGATGCCGCATTTACCGATACTCTGATGACC
This sequence comes from Planctomycetota bacterium, assembly GCA_021805985.1. Lineage (GTDB taxonomy): Bacteria > Planctomycetota > Phycisphaerae > WQYP01 > WQYP01 > JAMDCX01. The sequence continues at coordinate 5,247 of JAJZDN010000022.1, forward strand.
TTAAAATCCGTAGTGGATGATGATCGACTTTCACTGGCGATAAGCCGCCGCTACGGTTGCGATGATGCTCAAACGCTTCAACAACTGGCGGAAATATCTCGTCACACGGAACTTGCACTGGTAGCAGTGAATGATGTGCTGTATCACGCGCCGCAACGCCAGCGGCTTCAGGATGTGCTGGCGTGCATCCGCCTGGGCTGCACGATTCATGAATTAGGCCTGCAGCGCATCACCCATGCTGAACGCCATTTGAAATCACCAGGGGAAATGCACCACTTATTCCGGGATTACCCGCAGGCCTTGAAACGGCCGCTGGAAATAGCGGCACGGGCTAAAGCCTTTTCCATGGATCAATTAACTTATCACTATCCACATGAAATTTGCCCGCCCGGCTTTACTCCGATGGACTACCTGATTCACTTAACACTAAAAGGGGCCGCGCAACGCTATCCGGATGGCGTGCCGGAATCGCTGCAACGGCGGCTGGAACATGAATTTTCCCTGATCCGGGAATTAAATTATCCCGCGTACTTTCTTACCGTGTATGACATTGTGCGCTTTGCGGTATCACAGAATATTTTATGCCAGGGCCGCGGCGCGGCGGCCAATTCCGCAGTCTGTTATTGCCTGGGCATTACGGCGGTGGATCCGCAGCGCATTGACCTGCTGATGGAGCGGTTCATCAGTAAAGAACGCAATGAGCCGCCGGATATTGATATTGATTTTGAACATGAACGCCGCGAGGAAGTCATTCAATATATCTATAAACGTTTTGGCCGAAATCGTGCGGCCATTACCGCGGAAATTATTTCCTATCGCCGTAAAAGTGCGCTAAGGGATGTGGGCAAAGCCATGGGCCTTTCCTTGGATTGTGTAGACAAACTGGCGAAAAGCGGCGACTGGTGGGAGAAGGGAATGATCCGGGAAAACCAACTGCGAAGCCTGGGGCTTAACGCCTCAGACCCAACGCTTGCCCAGGTACTGGAGCTGGCGGGAGAATTAATCGGTTTTCCCCGCCATTTATCGCAGCATGTCGGCGGTTTTGTTATTACAGAACAACCGTTGTGTGAACTGGTTCCCATTGAAAATGCTGCCATGCCGGATCGCTCCATCATTCAATGGGACAAGGATGATCTGGATGCGATGGGCATTTTGAAAATTGATATTCTGGCTCTGGGGATGCTTACCTGCATCCGCAAAGCCATTGATCTGGTAAATAGCCAAAACACGCCCTGCCCTGCCGGACAGGACATCACCTTTGCCACCGTGCCGGCAGAGATAACCAGCGTTTATGACATGCTGTGTCAGGCGGATAGCATTGGCGTGTTTCAAGTGGAATCACGGGCACAGATGGCCATGCTACCGCGGCTTAAACCGCGATGTTATTACGATCTGGTTATTGAAGTGGCCCTGGTGCGGCCCGGCCCCATTCAAGGCGGCATGGTGCATCCCTATTTACGCCGACGTAGCGGACGGGAACCGGTGGACTATCCATCGGCGGCGGTGCGCGGGGTGCTGGAACGTACCTTGGGCGTACCGCTTTTTCAGGAACAGGTTATGCGACTGGCCATGGCGGCGGCAGGTTTTACACCGGGGCAGGCGGACGCATTACGCCGCAGCATGGCGGCGTGGAAACGCAAGGGCAACCAGTTGGCGGCATTCGGCGGACAATTGATCACCGGGATGTTGGGCAACGGCTATACGCAGGAATTTGCACAGCGCTGTTTTGAGCAGATCAAAGGCTTCGGAGAATATGGGTTTCCCGAATCTCATGCCGCCTCGTTTGCGCTGTTGGTTTATGTGTCCGCATGGTTGAAATGCTTTTATCCGGCAGCTTTCGCGGCGGGGCTGTTAAACAGTCAGCCGATGGGATTTTATCAGCCAGCACAAATTATCCGCGATGCGCAAAATCACCGCGTACAAGTGCTGCCGGTGGATGTGAACCATTCTCAGTGGGACTGCACACTGGAATGGGCGTCGGGCGATGTGGCGTCGGCAAGCCGCCCGCTCTGTGCCGATGGGCCGGCTCTGCGATTGGGCTTGCGGATGGTGCGCAGCCTGCATCAGAGCGGCGCAGATTTAATATGCGATGCGGTGACACACCATGGCCGGATGGAATCGATTTCCACCTTACGCCGATTGAGCCGATGTAGCCTGGCGGATTTAAAATCTCTGGCACGGGCAGATGCGTTTGGTTCCATGGGCCTGGATCGGCAGGAAGCATTATGGAGCCTGCGGCGATTACGATCGCAGGCGATGCCCCTGCTGGATGAATTAAATCCGCCGGAACCGCGGCCCGGTTTGCCCATCATTGCGGAATCTGACAAAGTCATCGGCGATTATCAGAGCGTGGGACTATCTCTTAAAGCCCATCCCATGTCCTTCGTGCGAGCGGTCCTTAATCAGCGCGGCATTATAGCAGCCGGCGAGTTAGCGGATGCCATTCGCCACCCCGATGCCAGCAAAGTGGCGGTGGCTGGATTGGTATTGGTGCGGCAGCGCCCCGGCACCGCATCCGGGATTTTATTTATCACCATGGAAGATGAAACCGGCACCGTGAATCTGATTGTCAAACCGCGAATCTATCAGCGGTATCGCATGGACCTGCGCCACAGCACCGCCCTGGTGGTATGGGGTCAGGTGCAACGCCAGGAAGGCGTCACCCACATCATCGCCCGGAGGGCGGTCAATCTGCAAACCTTAACCCGCAGCACCGACACATTACAAAGTGTCTCGCGGGATTTTCATTGACCGAAAGCACAAAACAAACGCTATTTTCGATATTTTACGTCATAACTGGCATATTTTTTGCTTTATTGCTACAATATTATGCAGTATTGATTCCCTTTGAGAAAGGCCTTAATCCATGTTACTTTCTTTTTCAGTAGAGAACTTCTATTCCTATCGGGAGCGGCAGACCCTAAGCCTGTTGGCTGAAGACCGCGAGGACTTGATAGAAAACACAATCCCGATTGACGCTCCGGCCCTACGCGGACACCGAATAGTAAAGTTCGCCGGCATTTATGGTGCCAACGCATCCGGAAAAACCAACTTTCTCCTTGCCTTTCATCGGCTCACCGAGATCGTTGCAAATTCCGCTAAAGAAAGCACGTCGGCTGATCAATTACTTATCACGCCGTTCCAACTCGATGATGCCTGGGCAAAACGACCAACTCACTTTTCCGCGACATTCGTGATCGATAACGTGGTCTACGTATATGACGTTTCGCTTAGCAAAGATCGCATACACTCCGAGGAACTGACGGCTTTTCCCAAAACACATCCTCAGCGACTTTTTAGTCGACGCGTAAACTCTCACGGAAAAAGCCAATGGCATTTCAGCCGCACGCACTTCCGACGGGACAAAGCCCTGGAAAGTCGAACCAGGCATAATAGCTTGTACCTTTCGGTTGGAGCATTATTCAACCATCCACAATTGGCAATGATCTCGGAATATTTCTGCCGCTGCAGCCTGCGTGCGCCCCACTCCGCTGACACGGACTTTATTAAGCTTATGTCCCGGTGTGATACTGATACGAAGTTCAGTCGATGGGCTTCAGAGATGCTCTCCACAGCCCATACTGGGGTCGCCGCGTTGCGCCTGCGTGACGTGGATATACATGATCCGCATCTTGCGCATCTGCTGCTGGCGCAACGTGACACCACGAAGCCGCATTCCTTCGGGGCAAAAGAAATGCAGGTAGCCCACGTGAAATCCGATGGGCAAACGGTTTGGTGGCCGATGCGATGGGAATCTCAGGGAACAAAGCAATTATTGAGCCTTCTTCGCTCCTGGTATGACATACTAAACCAAGGGGGACTGGTTCTCGTGGACGAAATTGAGGCCAGCCTTCACCCGTTGCTTTGCCGCCGCCTGCTTACAATGCTCGCGGAAACCCGCCCGAGCGAACACCACGGACAGCTGATATTTACAACGCATGACGCCACACTGCTGGACCTGAGCATTTTGCGCCGGGACCAGATTATTCTGGCGGAAAAATCCGGTGACGGAGCAACACAATTGGTTTCATTGCTTCATTACACACCCCGCGCCGGCGAGGCCCTCCAGAAAGGGTACCTTTCAGGCAGGTACGGTGCTATTCCTCTTTTAACGGAGTTGAAGCTTCATGGACAAAAACCGGCGAAAGGCAATTCCAAAAAAATTACACTATCTTCAACAAGCAGTTGATGACCGCAAAGTCACTCCCGTTATGCTCATTGTATGCGAAGGCTCGGCTACGGAGCCGACCTATTTTCAGGCAGTCACCAAGCACTTGCGCCTAGCGGCAGTTACCGTTCGAGGAGCCAAAGGTTCCGCGCCGATGACGGCCGTTCACGACGCCGTTGAGGCCAAGTTAAATCGCGAACAAATTGCCGATCAAAGCGCCTCGATTGCCCCTTATGACCACGTCTGGTGCGTGTTCGATGTTGACCAACATCCTAAAATGAAGGATGCACTTGCATTTGCGGAGAAACATCAAATTAACGTAGCCCTTTCAAACCCCTGTTTTGAGTTCTGGCTCCTGTTGCATTTCGGGAGGTTTGCAACAACAGGTCAGTCACGTAATCAGATCCATCGGGAGCTGAAGCGGCACATCCCCGAGTATTGCAAAGGCGGCAATTACAGCCACCTATTATTGCCTGGCCTCAGCAGCGCAGTCGGGCACTCCGCAGATATTTGGAAGGCCCAATGGAGAATTACCAATCCGACGGCGTATAGCGCTTTGGCCAATAGCCCCAGCACCTTGGTTCACAAGATCATTGAATGCTTGCAGCCAAAATAACCGGTGTGAAGCTGAACCATTGAAAATACCAAGCCCCTCGGTCACACATGCCAAACGCGTAACACGATCTGTAAAATTATATTCACCTGTATGCCCGCGGCGATGTCGTCCAGCGGCGTCACCGACCAGTCCGGCGCGGGTCACTTTCTTTCTTACCGTCGCTGCTCTCAAAGACTAGCGTTCCAACTCGCCGCACCAAAGCCAACGGGATTTTTGGGTTGTTAATATCCGGCCGACCTGATTCAGCCAACTTTCTTTCTTGGGCCTTAAACCATTGTTCCAGATCTCTGGTTTCAACTCGCCATACCTCCACCAATTCGATACCACTGTAAACGGAAAAATACCACGCTCTGACCCCGCGATATTTTTTTAAGATGACGGGGTTCAGGTGGTGATGCGTTGAAATACCCTTGGTAAGCAAGATATTGACCGATTTAAGTTCATATTCATAACCCTCCGCATCACGGCAGTCGTTTCCCTCACGACAACCAAGACCCTGCATGTTTAAGATCAGCAGTATCTGAAGGAGCTTACCGCCATTATCCTGAAAAATATCACGTATTCCATGCTTGCTGGCTAATTCTTGATATTTCCGAATATAAGGAAATAACACCTTTAACTTTTCCAGGTCCGAATGATGCCTCATCGGGCTGGCCTCCCCTTCCCTCGGGAAGCATGTGGAATGAGATCAGCGGGTTCAATATTTAACGCAAGCGCCAAACGTTCCAGCGTTTCAAGACGAACAGAGCGGTGGTTACGCTCAATGAGGCTGATGTGTGTGCGGTGAATCCCGGCCCGATTAGCCAATTGCTCCTGTGACATCCCGCGCGCAATGCGAGCCTCACGCAGTAATTTGGAAAACTGCCTGGTAAAATCAGTTTCTCGCATTCGCTTTCCCGTCATCACCGACTCGCACTGACTCGCAACGTTGCAACAAGGATAGGGAACTGGTAAAATTCCTCTACAGACAAAGCGCAACATTGTGCCAAGCAGGGATATGGAAAAATGCTACTGAACAACACTCATCAAAGGCACGACCATCGCCCCACGTTTACCACGCCGCTGGGACAAGCCATCGCCGGAGATTCCATGACGGTGCTAACCTCTTTAGAGCCGGAGTCCGTTGATCTCGTGGTAACCAGCCCCCCTTTTGCCCTGCTGCGGGAAAAAGACTACGGCAATCGGAGTCAGGAGGACTATATCGACTGGCTGTGTGATTTTGCGCCACTGGTTCATCGGGTTTTAAAATCCACTGGCAGCTATATCATTGATATGGGCGGCGCTTATCAGCGAGGCGTACCGGTGCGATCGCTTTACAACTACCGCGTACTGTTGCGCCACGTCGACCAGCATGAATTTCATCTGGCGGAGGAATTCTTCTGGCATAATCCAAGTAAACTGCCATCACCGATTGAATGGGTAAACAAAAGAAAAATGAGAGCCAAGGACTCTGTCAATACCATCTGGTGGCTCAGTAAGACGCCGTGGCCCAAGGCCAACGTTTCGAATGTGCTCACGCCATATTCTCAACGCATGAGAACCCTGCTGAAGGATGCGAAAAAATTCTATACGCCCAAGCAGCGCCCTTCGGGGCACAATATCAGCGAGGCTTTCGGCAAGGACAATGGGGGCGCTATTCCATCAAATCTGCTGCAATTCCCGAATACGGAGAGCAACAGCACGTACCTCCGCCTTTGCGAGACCTTTAATATCCGGCCCCATCCGGCCCGCTTCCCGCGACTGCTCCCCGATTTTTTTATAAAATTCCTTACCGATCAAGGTGATATAGTACTGGACATCTTCGGGGGAAGTGGCACGACCGCGGAATCTGCCGAACTGCTGGGTCGAAGGTGGAAAACCGTCGAATTGGACCCGGATTATGTCAAATCTGCTTCATTCCGCTTTCTGGGTGATCGGTCCGAATGTGAAGTTAAAGTGGCACTTAGCGCCATTGACGCCGGCGCATCCCCAATCATAGCGCCACGCCAACTCCAACTGCTGTAAATGACATGGCATATTTACGTTCTTTCGGAATTTTTAGCCACTATAAAAATCACACATGCCAAACGCGTAACACGATCTGTAAAAGTATATTCACCTGTATGCCCGCGGCGATGTCGTCCAGCAGAATGCCCCAGCCGGCGGGTAGGTTTTCCAATTGCCGGCACGGCGGAAGCTTGAGCGTATCAAAAAGGCGAAAGAGAATGTACACGGCCGCGGTGGCCAGCCACGCATGCCACAAACTGCTTGTGGCGCTTACGGGCAGAGGTAAAAACAGGCACGCGACCCAGTAGCCGCAATACTCATCAAGAACCACAGAGCCGGGATCTTCCCGACCGAAATATCGGATCGCCCAGGGCGACAATTGCACGGTCAAAATGCCTGCGATGATCGCGCCAACCAGGCACACCACCGATCGCCAGGGCTCAGATACCTTCCCCCATAGCAGCATCCAAAACAGAATTGCCGGGCCAAGAGTCCCCCAACTTCCCGGTGCCGGCTTAAGCAATCCCAACCCTCCACCAGTGATAACCCATTTACGCCAGGACGATAACGTCGGCGGCTGATTTTCTGTTTTTTGGATGGATGGATTAGTGTTCATATATCAACTCGTCAATTAATACTTAAACGCACTGTAAGAAACAGTATTAACATAATTTCCCGAGTTTTGCTGCCTTCGGAAACGGCACCGCCGGCAGAGCCGGCGGCTTTGTGGGGTTAATGGGATCACGCATCTATAATACGCCAGGCTCGGGAAATGTACTGCCATGCGGATGCGATGGTGACAATCAGCATGGCCCAGATGGCGATATTGCGCGCCCAGCGGAACGCCGTCAGCACGCTCTGGTTTTGGATTTCATAGATTAGGGCCAGATACACCAGCACGCCGATCACTGCGGTACACTGCACAATCATTTTGACTTTCCCGGTCCACATGGCACGAAAATCAATGCCTTGGGATTCGGCCAATCCGCGAATGCCGGTTACCAGAAATTCGCGCGCTATCAGCACCACCGCCATCCATGGAGCCACGCCTGTAAGGGCCGAGCGTTGTGCCACAGGAGTAATGGTAAGATGCGGCAACATCAGTTGCGGGGCGGCAAAAAATATAAAGGCCCCGCAAATAAGAATCTTGTCCGCAAATGGATCTACCACCCGCCCAAACGCACTCTCAACTTTCCACGATCTGGCCAGATACCCATCCAGTACGTCGCTGGCCACGGCAAGCAGAAAAATAACCAAAGCAGTCCACATGCAGGGGGGAATATCCCGCTGCCGGCCCGCAAAATTGATGGCGATAAAAAATAGTGCTGTGAGCACCAGGCGGCTTAATGTTATGAGATTAGGAATTTGCCGGTACATATTGTTCCACACCTGAACCGAACCACTTTCGCGTTTCCTTAGCACCATTGTATGCCATGAAAGGCGGAATCACAGCATGACTGCGTGTCTGAAGTCTCACACCGTACTGGTTTTCGCCGGGAACCCCAGGAGTCTGGCCCTTACTCGGATAGGCTCCTCGATGCTTTTATGGTGTGTTCCACCGCCGGCAAAGCCGGCGGCTTTGTGAAGTTTCCCCGCACGGCTGTGTGGGGCGGAAATATTGCCACGCCCTTTACACCGCATCATGCGCAAACACAGGCAAACTTACTGGCTTATGCCCCTTGCGGATTTTTTTATAGTTGATCGGCTTGGCGATTAAATCATAATGCTTCCAATCTTCGATTTCCGCCTGAATTAAATCGCCGGCAGTCGCATCAATACCATGCAGCAGCACCTGTCCGTCGATATCCGGTGCCTGTCCGCTGTGCCGCCCCACCGCCGTGCGGCGTTTTTTATCCACTGCGTCTATGAGCACTGCAACGGTCTTGCCAACTTGGGCCTGATTGATCTTAAACACCACCGCCTGCTGCGCGAGCATAATTTCCTCGCGCCGGGCCGCGGCAACCGCCCCATCCACCGCCTGTGATTTCCAGAGCCGCCCGGCCGGCGTTTCCGGCTCCGGTGAATATTCGAACACGCCCAGACAGTCAAATTCAAATTGCCGCACAAAGTCCACCAGCTCTTCATGTTGCGCTGCGGTTTCACCGGGGAACCCACTGATAAACGTGGTGCGAATACTGATGCCGGGAATCCATTTTCGAAGCTTTTCCAGAAGCGTGGTAATTTGTCGTCGGGATGTTTTGCGGCGCATGGCATGAAGGACATCATCATTGATATGCTGCAAAGGCATATCAATATATTTAACCCATCGCCCGGCTTCGGCCAGGGCTTTAATCATGTCGTCGGTAAAGCAGCTGGGATAGGCGTACATCAGGCGAATCCAGCCGGCGCTATCCAGTTTATCCAAGGTTTTAATCAGCCCGGTCAGGCCTTCGCCCGGTTTGTCATAACCAATATCAGTTCCGTAACTCGTGGTATCCTGCCCGATCAGATTTAATTCAAAGGCACCATCAGCAATGAGTTCGCGAGCTTCATTGACAATATCCACCAGCGGTTTGCTCCGCATGCGTCCGCGGATACTGGGGATCGTGCAAAATGTGCAGCCCTGATTGCACCCTTCTGAAATGCGCAGATAGCCAAAGTGGCGCGGCGTCAAACGCAGGCGACCCGTATCGGATTCAAAATAACCGACTTTGCTGCGGTCATGGCGGTGAATCATCTGCGTAACCGGGTGAAATTCGCCTAAATTTACATCCGCGGCAGCAGCCGTTGTTCCGCGAACCGCGGTGACAATATTTTCCCGATCAAACACGCCGACCAGTGCATCGATGCCGGGAACTTCATCCAACAATTTGGCCCGTTGCCGTTGCACCAGGCAACCGGCCACAACCACCCTCTTGCCTCGGCCTTTTTTCAGCGCTTTATTTTTTTCAGCCAACGCTTCATGAATAACTTCCAGCGCCTCGGTTTTGCTGGCTTCCAGAAACCCGCAGGTGTTAATGACAATCGCATCGGCGGCGGCGTGATCATCCGTAATAGCTATACCGTCAGCTGCCAATAGTCCCAGCATCCGTTCACTATCAATAAGGTTTTTGGGGCAACCTAAAGAGACCAGCGCCACCCGTCGCATTGCCGGTGGTTCAGGAGTTATGGTTGTCTTGGATTTTATTTTTTTTTGTCCAGCCATATTGCTAACACATTATCCATCATCATGAAAAACCGTCGTTTAAGAGTGTTGAGGATAGCAGAAATCAGGGGGTAAAACCAGCAGTCTGCGCACAGCCTGTGCCCTATCCTGGCCGCCGATCACGCCCACACCGGACAGCCACACCGCGTGTTCATACTCCATCGCGTTTCGCATCCAACCGCGACACATGCCCTTAGCTCAATGCGGCAGCGTTGAGTTGAACGCGGAAATGAAATCTCATGACACGATGCGCCTCACGCCGTCGCAACCCGGCGATTACTCGGACAGGCTCCTAGACTTTGCAAATATTCGATCACCAGTCGCACACCGAAACCGCTGGCATGATCGCCAATCCACCAGCGATCGTCTTTTTTGGGGTGCGCTACGCCGGCAATATCCAAATGGGCCCAGGGCACACCATCGGCCACAAATTCCTGAAGAAACATACCCCCCTGTATGGGATGGGCGTCCCGTCCAGCGCTGTTGACCATATCCGCATGAGGACTATCCAGCAATTTATGATACGCCGGGTCTAAAGGCAGCCGCCATAGACGCTCACCCGTGCTATTACCCGCTGCAATCAGTTGTGCGGCCAATGCGTCATCACCGGCCATCAGCCCGGCAAATACAGAACCCAAGGCAATAGCCACACCGCCGGTAAGCGTGGACATTTCAACAAGTGCGCTGGGCTTATATTTTTCACAGGCATAGGCCATGGCATCGGCAAGAATCAGCCGCCCTTCGGCATCGGTGTTGGTGACCTCCACTGTTTTACCATTGTACATGTGAAGGATGTCGCCGGGACGGTACGCCTGGGAATCCAGCGTATTTTCCGCAGTGGGAATCAGGCCGACAACGTAGTGCGGCAGTTGCAATTGTGCTGCGGCCTGCATAATGCCCAGCACCGCCGTGCCGCCGCATTTGTCATACTTCATATTTCCCATATCTGCTGCGGGCTTAATTGATATGCCGCCGGTATCAAACGTTACCGCCTTTCCCACCACCGCCACAGTTTTTCCAGCGTTGCTTTTTATGCCGCGCGGCACATATTCCAAAATCAGCAGGGCCGGCGGTGACGCACTACCGGCACCGACGGCACATAACCCCCCCATGCCCATTTTCTGCGCCATGGCGGCATCAATAACCGAAAATTTGAGTTTATTGGCGGCCGCGATATTGCGGGCTATGCCGGTGAGGGTACTGGGCGTAAGGACATTACCAGGATGGCATGCCACCGTACGCGCCAAATTGGTAGCGGCAGCTATCACGGATTTTTCCGCCAAGACACTTTGCACAGCTTTCGCAGAATTTTGATCCGGGCAGCAGATCGAAAGCGTTAGCGGCTTGGACTTGCCAGTATATTCCAGCGGCGGTGGCGATTTTTTTTCGGTTTTATACGCCTGAAAACTAAAATCCCCCAGCGAGTACCCCTCTGCCAAGGCTCCGGCCAAGATAGGCCAATTCGTACGCTCAAGTCCGGCGGCGTGAAAGGTCGCCGAGTTAATTTTAATTTTACGCAGATGGCGTGCCAGCAGCGATCCGGCCCAGCGAATCTGGTCAGCGCTAATTTTTTCTGGTTTCCCCACGCCCAGAAGAATCAAGCGCTCCGCCGAACCAATGCCGTTGGCCTGCATAAGCGTTCCGACCTTACCTTCAAAGCCATGAAGTTCGACGGCCTTGCTGATCGCTGCGGCGATGTCCGCGGGAAAGCTGCCCGACGCAAAGCGATTCTTGGAAGATTCAAAAATTGGAATAACCAGTGCGGCACATTTCCATTCGGCCCGCGACAGAACATGAAATAGGGGTGGGTTTCCAGGAGCAATGGTTACGTTTTCCAAACGCCGGGATTTTGCCATGATGTTTTTCCTTATCATTAAACTTTTAGAACGATCTTTTAAAATACTTGCTCTAAAGAGTATACGCTTGATTTATGGCTTGGAGTTTGCCGCCGAAAACGGATTTGCTGGCTCGCCGGGCCACATGACGCTGGATTGATGAGGCGGCGCGTTTGCAGGAAATAGCTGCTTGGCATACCAATGGATAATCGGGTTGCCGATAAACAGTGTTAAAATAGCGGCCATGCTAAGCCAGGGGCCATAAGGCAAAATATTGGGCTTCCCCTGAAATTTAAGCACGACCGCCCAAGCCAGGCCCAAAATCGGTGCCAGAAAAAATACCACAATCACCGCCGGCCCTCCCACCACCGCCCCGATGGCCGCCATTAACGGAGCATCCGCCGCCCCCATGGCCACGCGGCCGACAACCAGCGTTCCAAGAATTCTGATCACCCAAATCATCCCCCCACCCACCAGCAAACCCAGTAGAACTCCCAATAACCTCTCCAGCCATGGCAACGCCGGTAGAGCGATGGGAATTGCGGCCGCTAAAATCGCCAGACAGATCGGCGGCAAAAGAAATAATATTTCTTTGCTGATTTCCCTGCGGGCGTTGACGTCGGCAGATTCATCCAGCACAACCTGTGAATCATCGGGTGCTAACATCGGCCGCGGCAGCACACCTATAAGAAAGGCCAACATTCCGCCCACCATCGTTACCAGCGCGGCCGTTGTCGCCCAGCACAACATCCACACCAGCAAAACAATCACGGCGATTATAAAACCGGCGGCGATCTGCGGCCAAGATTTTTGCAACGTCGGCGGTGGAATCAGCGGCAACGGAACATTATCAACGTTATCCGCTGCGACGTGCGGTGTCGCAAAACTGCGAGGAAGAACTTTAAGGAAGAGCAGAGCGTTGGATAACAGCAGTCCTAGCGTGCCGCCAAACGCCAATTTTCCGCCAATGGATGAGGGCACTACCGACGGCAACATTTTTGGTGCACCAAAAATACAGGATACCAAAGCCACCGCCATGACCAGATACGGTAGCCGCAACGGAATGATAAAGAAATCAGCATCAATAGCCGAGGCTGCCAGGAGACAAGAAACAAATACCAGATACAAAATCATCGCGACAACGCCGCCGCGGAAATCAGGCGTAGCACCGTGGCTCCAATGGGCGTCAAAAAAACCAAGATAAAGCGCCAGATAAATCAGACCCGTGCCCAGTTCCACCAGAGGGTAACGCGCAGAAATGGGTGCCTGGCATGAACTGCATTTTCCCCGCAGCATCAGCCAGCCTAACACCGGAATATTGCGATACCATGCAATGGCATTGTGACACATCGGGCAGTGGGAAGGCGGCCAGCTTAATGTCAACGGCCCGGTGCGGTTCTTAAATGTGACAATCGTGCCAAGCGCCGGCAGGCGCCAAATCACGACATTGAGAAAACTGCCGACACAGCATCCCAGAACAAACAGAAAACCGGACATGAGCCAAAGTGGAAATTCCATGTCCGGCATTATGCCGTCAAGCCTGAAAATCAGCCAGCACTTGGCTGTAAACGGCCATTATTGGCTTTCGCCTTGTTAGATTTTTCCTTTGTTTTTCCGGTTTCACTGGCGGATTTGACCTTTTCAACCTTGGTCGGTGCCAACCCGGCACCGCGATTCAGTGCATCAATGCGGCCCGAAAAATCCATGGCTTTGCGGCTCTTCCAGCCTTTTTTATGGTAGGCATAGCCCGCAATTAAGGGGAAGGCCAACGTGGCTTCGCTGTATACCATCTGTTCATAAACAATATCCACCTTGCCCCAACTGCTGGCTTCACGCAATGTGGAGCTGGACAACGCCCCATCGCGAACATCCGCTACGGTTATTTGTATGGCATATTTGTGCATGGGGGCATCGGCACCAAGGATTTCTGCCGCTACGACAATATCCTGCGTAAAGTTCTTCGGCACGCCGCCGCCGATCATAAGTATACCGGTGTCCCGGTTCATGAGTTTGATCTGCGTAAGTTCCCGGAAATCTTTTACCGAGTCAATGCTGACGTGGCTGTTTGGGCGGTTCACCTGATGTACCACCAGACCAAAGCCGGCGGAACAATCGGAAAACGCCGGGCAGAAAATGGGCACACCTTTCTCGTGGGCGGTGAGAATGATGCTATCACGATTTTTGGCATTCTTCGTCAGGTAGCGCCCCATGGCGGCAATAAATTCGCGGCTGCTGCACGGACCGGGCGGTAATGAATCGGCAATGAGGCGTGTGGTGTCATCGCAAATACGCAGTTCATCTTCATCGATGTAGGTGTCATAAATGCGGTCAATGTGCAGGTCTCTTAATACGGTATCGTCCGCATATTGTGAACCTAAATAATGATGAAAGCCCAGTGCCTCAAAGAAATCCTGATCCACGATATTAGCACCGGTGGAAACAATCGCATCAACCATGTTGTTGCGAAGCATATCGACGATCACTTTTTTCAGCCCCGCGGAAATCAGGGAACCGGCCAAGGTCAGAATCACCGCACACTGCGTATCGCGCAACATGCGATCAAAAATATCGGCCGCGCGGTACAGATCACGCGAGGTAAAGGCCATGGACTTCATGGATTCCACCAGCGGCAAAATACCTGGCTGCGCGGTAATATCAATATGATTAACCGTTTGCTTCAGGAGATCCTTACGATTGACTTTAGCCATAATTGCGATCCTCTAATTGCCTGTAATTAATTGGAAAAAATATCACGCACGAGTGTCAAATGTATCGTATGAAAACCTGCTGTCCCATCCCTGATGTGAAAAGTCGATTCGTTCCCACGGGTTATATTGCACATTCCATCCGACGTTACCGGACGGAGAAAAATTACAAAATAAAAAGCCACCGCTTTTTCTGGAAAGTGGGCTCACTGCCATCTGTCCGTTGCCGCTATATTTTGGGCACTTTCAGCACAGCCGTGTTCCACTTAGCGGTCGCGTCAGGATCGGCATTAAGCCCCAAAAAACCAGTTTCATCTGGTCAGGGTCAGAACTCAATCTGACGACCCGGTGCCAGCGACCTGCGGTGGCTACGTTAATTAGTATAGCCACCGCCAACGGCAATGCAAGAGGAAAATTTTGTTTTTTTTAGCCCCGACCCAAGAGCCTCACACGAACACAAAAACCGTTGCTTTCTAGCTCACCCCGGCTGTGGAACCGGTCCCACGCCCGGCCCGGCCATGTCTGGAGTAACCGTCGATTCCGCCCCCCGGCGTTGCTGTTCCAGAGCCAGAATATCACCCACTGTCGGCTTGTTAAGGGTCTGCCCGGTCATGATGCGCTTTACATCTTCAAAATCAAGCGTTTCATATTTGAGCATCGCATCTTTCAGGTTGGCTAATTCGGTCTTCTTTTCAACCAGAAGTTCACGTGCTTCCACGTAGGCATTGCTGATAAAACGATGAACTTCACTGTCGATAAGTTCCGCAGTTTTGTCGCTGTATTCGCGTGAGGTTTCGTACCACGGCACGTTTTCGTCGTGACCGAAACGTATCGGCCCCAGCGCATCGCTCATACCATAATTGCAGACCATCTCCCGTGCGATATTGCTGGCCATTTTGATGTCCATGCTGGCACCGCTGGAAATTTCGCCGATGTACAGCTCCTCTGCGATTCGACCCCCGAAAAGAATCCGCAATTCCGCCAGCAAGTACTTGCGACTGTAATAAAAGCGATCTTTCTCAGGCAAAGAGAATGTGGCACCGCCATACGAACCGCGTGGAATAATTGTCACTTTATGGATGGGATCCGCACCGGGTGAAAAATATTGCACCACCGCGTGCCCTGACTCATGCCAGGCGGTAAGCTGCCGCTCCTCTTCGTCCACCACCCGGCTCTTGCGGGCTTTGCCAAAGCGAATCTTATCCCGTGCTTCCTCGAGATCGACCATTTCAATGGCCTCCCGATTCAACATGGTGGCGATCAGAGCCGATTCATTAATCATGGCTGCCAAATCCGCACCGCTGAACATGGGCGTTTGCCGCGCCAGGCGCAACATATCCACATCCGGCCCGAGTTTCACTTTCCGGGCATGAACTTTAAGAATTTCATAGCGGCCCTTGATATCCGGCAATGGCACAATGACCTGCCGATCAAACCGGCCCGGACGCGTCAACGCGGGATCTAGCACATCCGAACGATTCGTGGCCGCCACAACAATGACCTGATCATTGGTATCAAAACCATCCATCTCTACAAGAATGGCATTGAGCGTCTGTTCACGTTCATCATGGCCGCCGCTCGAAAAGCCGTTGCCGCGCCGCCGCCCAACTGCATCAATTTCATCAAGAAATACAATGCAGGGCGAACTTTCCTTCGCCGTGCGAAATAAATCCCGCACCCGCGAAGCGCCCACGCCGACAAACATTTCCACAAAATCTGAACCGCTGATGGAGAAAAATGGTGCTTCGGCTTCACCGGCAATGGCCTTGGCCAGCAATGTTTTGCCCACGCCCGGAGGTCCTACCAGCAAAACGCCGCGCGGAATTCTTCCACCCAATCGCTGAAATTTCTTCGGATTTTTCAAGAAGTCAACAATTTCAGCCAGTTCTTCTTTGGCCTCGTCAATTCCCGCTACATCACTGAACGTAATATTGGTAAGTTCCTTGGACATCATCCGATGGCGCGATCGGCCAAAATTCCCCAACATGCTCATACCGCCCCCGGCGGAACGGAACTGGCGCGACACCAGAAAATAGACAACCGCAAACACCAGAATAAACGGCAAGTAGTCCACCAGGAAAATATTCAGAAAATCATTGGACTTCTTGTAATTTAAATCCGGTACCGCATATTGATGCGATTGCGCTTCCAGAATAGCCCAACCGTTGCCATCCAACGCTGTGCGTGGAATATTAGTTTTTTCACTCAAAGAACTGCTGGCCGGCGAACCCGGGGCAATTTGCTTGAGCTTAAAATTAATCTGGCCGTCACTGTAAACAACCAGAGATTTTATATTTTTGTGCCGCAGCGCACTATAAAATGTCCCCGAATCAACCTTTTGCGCGCCGCCGGGGTGCTGCATGAGAATCAACGCAAATACGACAAGACACAATATTACCAGCCAGCCGAGCATGCTGCGGCTGAATCTGAAATTATTGTTGTCCCGCCCGGGCCGTTTGTTACCGGAGCCACCTTCACGTGAAGGGCCTCTTGAAGGGTCTTGCTGCGAGTCCGCCATGAAATTTCCTCATATAGGGCGACCGGTGTAATCATTCCGCCGGACGCGACGTTCCGAACCATTATAGTCGGTATTGGCAGGAAAATGGAACAGCGCAAGTGATAAAAACGGACGCACCGGATTTTAAGAGCTGAAATTCTTGCCGGAACCGGCAATTTCGCATCGCTTTTAATGCCACGTTCTTTCCAAATCCTAAGGGTTCAACCCCTCCAATATTCATGTGATAATAGAACATGCCGCCAACTTTCCGTCAAACAATTCAATGTACGATCCACACTTCTCACACCACTGCGGAACTACGCGGAGGCCTCCACGAGTTGCGGCGATCCTGCACTGGCATGGCCCCGATGGGCATGGAGCCTGCACAACGTGTGCAACAAAGTTAAGGTCTTCCGATCCATATCTGCAAGGACAGTATCCGACAATGATCCGGAATCGATGAGCAGCCGGTTGGCTTTGGCAAAAGCCCGGTGCCAAGCGGACTCCTGTTTCAAGGCTTTGTCCATGAATGCCGCAGAGCACGGCAACATCCGCAGGGATTTCTCCAACACACCGCTGGGGCCGGGGTTTGGAATTTTCAAGCGCCGGGTGGCATGCGTGGTATCGCCTGGGATCACGTCGGGTTCTCCAAACTTTGCGTTCGGCTTAAGCGCACGCAGATCCGCCAGCAAGCGAAGATGGGGAAAAATACTTGGAAGAGCTTTATCCAGCATCGGGAAGTTCCCCACCTGAGTCCAAAGCGACGGAGCTTTCCAGTTTGCCAGCCAGTTTAACATTTCCTCCGGCGGCAGGGGCTTAGCGATGGCATACCCCTGCGCCATGGTGCCCAAACCGCTGGCCAGAAGAATTAATCCAAGTTCCGGGCTTTCCACCCCTTCCGCCACCAGTTCCCGGTGCGTAATGCGACAAAATTCTGATAACGACGTGATAATGGCGTGGTTTTCATAACGCGCCCACATGCCTCGCACAAACCGCTGATCGATTTTTACCGCGTAGCACTCAATTCGCTCCAAGTGCACCAGCGACGATGCGCCCGTGCCAAAATCATCCAACAACACGGGCAAGCCCAATTTCCTAGCGCCAGTGAGAAAATCGTCCAGTTCATTAAGATCACGTTCGGCCGCTCTTTCCGTAATTTCCAAATGCAATGCCCCTCGCGCTTCCGGGTATTGCGCCAGCAAACCTTCCAGGAATGCCAGACTCTTATGATCGCGGAGAAATATCGGAGCCAGATTGACCGATACGGGGACAGCCAGCGGCGTGCCGTGCCATTTCTGAATCTGGGCGCAGGCCTGCTGCAGTACGCGTCGATCAAAGGTTAACAGGTGATGCGTGCCTTCAATGGCTGAGAGGAATTCCGCAGGATTCAGTATCTTGCCATCCCGCTTAACGCGTGACAAAGCCTCCATTCCGCGGAGTTTTCCGGTGCGTAAATCCACCATGGGCTGGAAATAGAGTATCGGGTCCTGATCCTTGAGATAATTGACCAGAAATTCGCGTACTTCCTCCTTGCGGCGCATTTCGCTTTCCATGGTGTGATTAAAAAAGTTGTACCGGTCCTTGCCAGCACTTTTGGCTTCATAAAGAGCGATGTCCGCATGGCGCAAAAGATCCTGCGGTGTGGCCTCATCCATGGGAAATAGAGTCAGCCCCAGGCTGCCGCTGATACCGGTGTGCGTCTGACCGCCAATGACAAACGGCCTGTGAATTTCCGCTAAGAGCCGATCAATAATGGGTAGGACAACCGAGTCACATTCCAATCCGGGAAGAATAATCAGAAATTCATCACCACCCAGCCGGGCCAGCGTGTCGCTGTCACGAATACATGGGCCTAGCCGTTCCGCCACGGTTTGCAGCAGCACATCCCCGGCCCCATGGCCGTACAAATCATTAATTTGTTTAAACCCGTCCAGATCAAGAATTCCTACTGCCATCAATCGCTGTCGCCGTCGTGCGTCCGCGGCACCCTGCGCCAGGCGATCCAAGGCCAACTCGCGGTTGGGAAGTCCTGTGAGCATATCATGCGTGGCCTGATGGGAAATTTGCCGCTGTTCATCCCGGCGCTTTAAGCCAAAGGCGATATCTTCCGCGAAGCGCGTCAACAGATCGCGCTCCCGCTCGCCAAATGCCATGCAATGATCTTCATACAGCACCAGCACCGCTTCCACGCGACCGGCGATCCGCACCGGAACCGCAGCCAAAGATTGCAGGCCATGTTTAGTGGCACCGGCCCGCCAAGGTGCCATGCGACTATCGGTCATAAAATCATTCACGACCACCAGTTCGCCGCGCCGCCATGCTTCCGCGGCAGGGCTGCGTCCGGTTTCATCACGCCGATCCGCTGAAATAGGGGCCTGCCCCAGGGTTTTGACAACAAATTCGCTGGCGCGTCCGGCGTAAGCCATGGGTTCAATAACATCGCCCCGGCGCGCCCCCACCCACGCCAGCGGGAAGCCGCCCTGCTGGGTTGCGGCGGTACAAAACGCCGCAAAGAAACCTTCATGCCCACCAATAACCGCGCGCTGCACGGCAGCCAAAGCATCATAAAGGCGAGTCATACGCTTAGCCTGTTTCTGAGCCTCCCCGCTTTCCATGGCCAGTGCCAGCATTTTGGCCAACAGCCTCAGCCCCTGACGCTGCCAACCAACGGGTGCCGTTTTTTGCGGCTCATTCCATTCAATCGCCAGGATTCCCCGATTGCTGCCTTTTCGTCCATGCAAGGGCGTGTACCATAAAGATCGGGTGCCTGCGACAATAAGTTCGGGCAGCGCATCCGCCTGGGCCGCATAATCCCGAATAAAAAGTTCACGATTTTCCGCGGGACTTAGCATAGGAACGGCATGTTGCATAGACATGCGAACATGCATAAGCTTTCCCTGCGAGCTTTGGGGCAGGCCATAAAAATGCGAATAGCGCCACCAGCCGTCCGTGTCCATTGTGGCCAACGCCGCCCCACGTCCCCCCGCAGTCCAGGCCGCAAGCTGTAGGGCCGATTGGACAAATTGGTCCGGGGCCGTAGGCAAACGCCGCACCTTTTTCCAGAATTGCGGATAACTTACTATTTCATCAGGCATTTCATTACCGCCGCAGGCCGCAAAATTAACCCCGAAACCTGTCCGGGTAATCGCTTCCCCGCTTAAGTTATCGGCTAAAACCGCCATTAATTTAAATAATTCGCCAGCTTGGCCAAAATATCATACCGACGCCCGATGCACTTTCAGATCGCGGATTCTAACAAATCCCAAACGGATTGCCGGGCGGCCTTACGGAAACTGCATTCGCAACGCGACACACATTTACCATTTCACTATCCGCCGTTGTTGTGCCCCCGCAAAATCAGACGGATGTCACTCTTTCGTATGTTCTCCGGTAGTGAGCAGGCGCTGTAACGTAAGGTCTATGGGGCACCTTCGCAAATTTTTAACCGGACACCAATAGTCCTTTTGTTGTTAGACGACACGATGTGCGGGTTGCTCAAGCGCCAGCATTCGCTTTTTTGCGGCGATTTTGCCGTAGCCGGAAAAGCCGGTCAGGGTGCCGTTGGAACCGATCACGCGGTGACAGGGAATGAGCACCGGCCAAGGGTTGCGGGCTAACGCTCCGCCGACAGCACGTGCAGCGCCGGGGCGTTTAATTTTTCCGGCCAGTGCGCCGTAGCTTATCGTGGTGCCGTGCTTAATTTGAAATGTTGCCTCCAGCACTCGGCGGGAAAAGGCGGTCTGGCCCTGCCAGAAGAGAAATTGTTTCAGCCACGGCCAATCCGGTTGTATGGTTACGGATTTACTTGCCTCGCCGGAATAATAAGCTTGAAGAAAATCCTGTACGCGGTGGACCCAGGGCGGAATTTCTGCGGTAGATGATTCAGCAGTGGGATATTCTTTCTGAAGCATTTTTAACAAAATCGCGGAATTCGGGCACGCCGGATACACGCGCAACAACTGTGGCGGGGCTTGCCTGTTTTCTTGCCACAGCAATCCGCAAGTGCCTGCAGGCGTTGAGACAATGGCATAATAGCAGTTATCAGATCCGATGTGATTGGACATATTTTTACTCCGCATTAGATTACGCTTATAGGTTTATACCGCAGCCTACGCTGCGGAGGCAAACTAACAGGAGCGTGGGCGATGACTATAACGCGAAACCCCGGCATCGGTGATGGTGACACAACGGCCTCCTCGGTCCCGACGCCGGAGGCACCCGAACTGTCACGGCGCGGCTTCCTGGGAGCGGCTTTGGCGGGAGGCGTGTCTGCCGCAATCGCCCCGTCGGCCGCACAGTTCGCCGCCGCCGGCGCATTGCCCAACGAGCGGTCGGAACGGCCAGCCCAACCGGCCTATTCTCTGGCGGACGTACCGAGGGATGTTGCCATCCGCGACATCGCGACTCTGGAAGCGTATGAGCGGGCGGTGAATTTGTGGGCGGTTACCGATGGCAAGACACGCAACAGTCACATCGTTCCGCATTGGCTGCCGGATGGCAAACGGTTCTGGTATGTGGCCACGCGCGCGGGTGGAAGGAAAGAGTACCTGCTGGTAACTATGCCCGCAGGGACGCGAGCGGAGGCATTTAATCATTTTCGCCTCGCGGATAGTCTGGGGCGATTAGAGAACGCAAAAATAAATGCCCATGACTTGGACATCACCATTACGGCTATCACCGACACCGCGATGGCGTTTAATATGGGAAAAAGCGGATATTACTGTCAGCTTTCCGATTACACCGTTACATCGCATGCGTTGTGGAAAGCTCCAGTGATTCCTCCGGCATTTGCCGCTGCCGAACCGAATCGGTGGTCGGCGGAATCCGCACAGTCGCCTGACGGCCGCTGGGTTGTTCATATCAACAATTACAATGTGCTTCTGAAATCGGCGCAGGGCCAAAGCGAAAAGCAATTAACACATGACGGCAGCGCCGATAATTATTTTGAGCCGCGTGTGTTCTGGGCACCCGATTCTCGTAAATTTCTGGTCCTCCGGACCATTTCCGGATTTGATCGGCAAGTTCGGGAACTTGATTATGCGGTGCCCGAAAATGAAGCGAAACTGGTTTCTTTTTTTTACCAGAAACCGGGAGACAAAGTAGCCATTACCCGCCCCCACCTTTTTGATGTACCCCAGGCAAAAGAAATTCCCATCAGCACGGAGTTAGCTCCCAATCCATGGAGTATTACGGAGATACGCTGGAATCGAGACTCTCACTCTTTTACTTATTTGTACAATCAACGCGATCATCAGGTCATGCGGCTGATCAGTGTAGATGCTATTACCGGGGTTTCGCGACCGCTGGTGCAGGAGATATGCCATGACGATCAGTCGCCAAAGTTTTTTGATTACTCCGGCAAACAGTTCACCTTTTATCTGCCGGAAACAGATGAAATGATCTGGATGTCGGAGCGCGACGGATGGAATCATTTATATTTAATCGATTTGCGCAGCGGCACCGTGCGCCACCGCATAACGTCAGGTCCGTGGGTTGTGCGCCATGTGGAGCACGTGGATCCAGTGAAGCGGCAGGTATGGTTTCAGGCCGGAGGAATCTTTCCGGATCAGGATCCGTATTTTGTACATTATTGCCGGGTTAATTTCGACGGATCGGCCTTGACGCATCTCACGACCGCCAATGGTATGCACACAGTCGAATTTTCGCCCGGCCACCGCTTCTGTGTGGATACGTGGTCGCGGGTAAATGCGGCACCGGTGATAGAACTACTTAGCGCGGAAACGGGCGCAATATTGTGCGAGTTGGAGCGCGCGGACATAGTGGAATTGCATAAGACGGGACTGCCGCTGCCGCAGCCATTTGTGGCCAAAGGCCGCGATGGCATAACAGATATCTTCGGCGTCATATACCGCCCCACGCACTTTGACCCCCGCAGGCAATATCCGGTAATCGAACATATTTATGCCGGACCACAAAGCGCTTTTGTACCCAAAGCGTTTAAGCCATTCCATTGGCCGCAAACCATGGCGGAAATCGGATTTATCGTGGTGCAGATTGACGGAATGGGAACATCCCATCGGTCTAAGCGCTTTCATGATGTGTGCTGGAAAAATCTGGGAGATTCCGGATTTCCAGATCGGATGCTATGGATTAAGGCCGCCCAAAAAAGTGTGTGTCCGCAAATAGATCTCACTCGGGTCGGAATTTACGGCACTTCTGCGGGGGGACAAAGTGCCTTGAGGGCATTACTGGCATTCGGTGATTTTTATAAAGTCGCATCGGCCAATAGTGGCTGTCATGATAATCGTGTGGATAAAATCTGGTGGAATGAACAATGGATGAGTTGGCCCATTGGCCCCTGGTATAGCCAGCAGTCCAATGTCACCAACGCCCATATGCTCGCCGGCAAATTGCAGCTCATCGCGGGGGGGATGGATCATAACGTGGACCCGTGCTGCACGATGCAGGTAATTAATGCGCTGCAAAAGGCGAACAAGGATTTTGAATTTTTGTTTGTGCCGCCCGGGCATCATGGTGCAGCGGGTTACCATTGGCAGTACACGTGGCGTCAGGTGCGAGATTTCATGGTACATCATCTCTGGGGAATTCAACCACGGCAGGGAAAAATATTGCCGCTGGCCGAGGCCCAAATGACTCCGCTTGATGAGCTGGAATTTACTGCTCATGAAGCGTAATTCCAGCGTTTTACGGCAGAAACGATTATGGTAGCTGGTATGGTTGCGCGAACTGACGCAACCTCCGCTAAGGTACTGCCCCGCCGTGGGCTTCTTCAGGAGTAGCTTCTATTTTCTCCTTGCGGCTAGCGATAAACGTATACGCCACGGGAATAACATACAGCGAGAACAGACAGCCGATCGACAGGCCCGTCGCGATCATCAAGCCCATGTCAAATCGGCTGACGGCTCCGGCCCCGGAGGCCACTAAAAGGGGCACTACGCCCAGCACCATGGCTCCCGTAGTCATGAGAATGGGCCGCAGTCGCACGGCTGAAGCGTGGATGACGGCATCATAAATAGACATGCCCTCATTTTCCTGAAGCTTGTTGGCGAATTCCACAATTAAAATGCCCTGCTTGGTAATCAATCCAATAAGCGTAATCAGGCCGACTTCCGTATAGATATTTAATTTCGCCACGCCGAGGAACATGAATAGTGCCGCACCAAATATCGACATAGGCACTGTGAAAAGCACAATCAAGGGATCGCGGAAACTTTCAAATTGCGCTGCCATGAGCAGGAAAATAAGTACAATCGCCAAAATAAATGTGATGTAGATCGTATTACCCTGCTGCTCAAATTGCCGGGACTCCCCGCCATAATGCACCGCATAGCCGGTGGGAAACAACGACTGAACTGTTGTATGCAAATAGGCCAAAGCGCTACCCATGCTGGTACCCGGCGCCGGCAGCGCGGAGATGGTTACAGAATTAAGTTGTTGGAACTGCGGCAGAAACTCCGGCTCAACACGATGGTGTATCCTCACCACCGTGGACAGCGGAACCATTTGACCGCCGGCGGTTTTAATGTAAATGCGTTTAAGCATGGAGGCGGTAGCACGCAGGGTATCCTCAAGCTGAGGAATGACTTTATAGGTGTGCCCTTGCAAATCAAAACGGTTGACATAATTTCCTCCCAGCAAAGGCTGCAGGTCGGCTGCAAGGTCACTGTTATTAAGCCCCAGTGCGGCCACCAGGCTATGATTAATGGTTAATTGAACCTGGGGTGCGTCATATCTTAAATCCTTCGTAACAAACAGGAATTTTCCGCTTTTTTCAGCCGCGGCAATGATTTTTTCCGCTGCTTGATCCAGGTTCTGATAGCCTTTTGTGGACGTAATAACAAATTGAACCGGCAACCCCAGTGGTGCGCCGGGAATGGAAGGCAACGCGAAAGCCGCAGTTTGCAAACCGGCAACCTGCGAGAGCTTCTGCTGGAAGGGCTGCGTGATTTGCATCTGCGTGACCGTCCGCTGGGCCCACGGCTTGAGAAGCATCCCGCCGATTAACCCATTGTAGCCCGGGGTTAGCGGTGAAAAACCATTAATCTGGAACACCTGTTGAGTTTCCGGAAAGCTCTGGCAGATTTTGCGAATCTGTGTCGCATAGGCGCTCATGTAATGTAGCGTTGCTGTAGGCGGCCCAACTCCTGAGAAAAACAGAATGCCCTGGTCCTCGGTGGGAGCTAATTCGCTTTGCGTTTGCATGAGCATAAATGGAATGCTTACAAACAGCACCAGCGCCATAATTAACACCAGCCAGCGAAAAGCGAGAATAGCCCGCAAAGAGCCTTCGTACGCGCGGCGCAACGCCATGAATATAGTATCCAGAAAATGAACCAATCCATGTTCCGAGGTTGGTTTAAGTGCCCTGCTGCTAAGCATGGGAGAAAGTGTTAAGGCGACAATCATCGACATAAACACTGTGAAAACCAGAGTAAATGCAAATTCTGTGAAGAGGCTTCCGGTTAAGCCTCCCATAAATCCAATGGGCGCGAAAACCGCAGCCAAACTTGTGGACATAATAATAATAGGTCCGCCAAGTTCGCGTGCGCCCAGCATGGCAGCGCGCATTGGCGACAATCCTTCATCCACATGGCGGTGGATATTCTCGACCATAATAATCGCGTCATCCACCACCAGACCGATCGCCAGGATAATCGCCAGCAGGGTCAGTAAATTTATGGTAAAGCCAAAAGTGATCATCAAGATTCCGGCACCGATAATGGATAACGGAATGGCCACGACCGGAATTAACAGAGACCGGACCGAGCCCAGGAAAAGAAAAATAACCAGTACCACAATGCCCAGGGTAATCAACAGCGTATGTTCAACTTCTGAAATGGCGGCTTTAATATAAACAGTGCCATCATAAGGAACAGCGGCATGTAGGCCGGCGGGAAGATTAGCTTCAATTTGTCGCAGAGCCGTGTGCACTTCATGGCCGAGTGTAAGACTGTTGGCGGAAGGAGCTGGAAAGACACCGATAAACGTCGCCGGTACCCCACTCATGAATACGCTTTGATTGTAATTCTGCGCCCCAAGTTGCACATCGGCCACATCTTTGAGTCGAATGGGAACCGCGTTGACATATTTAACCACGAGGTTCCGAAACTGCGAAAGATTGCTGATGGAAGTATTGGCGGTAATAACCTGGGCAATATTTTTCCCACGAATTCGGCCAATCGCGGAAACGAAGTTATTGCTGGTCAACGCTGATGAAATATCCGCGGGTGTCAGTCCAAGCGCCGCGAGTTTAGCGGGCTTGAGCCACACCCGTAACGCGAAACTGTTGCCGCTGGAGCCGGTTCCGGCCGGCAAAATTTGCGCCTGACTGACTCCGGGCAGCGATTGAATCTTCGGCTGAACCACCCGCAGAAGATAATCGTCAATCTGCTGCTGGCTCATGGTTTTACTGGCAAATGCCAGATACATTAACGCTCTGGCATCTCCGACTTCTTCGTTGATGACCGGGGCTTGACTGGCGGGCGGTAACTGACTGGTCACCTGCTGCACCTTGGACAGAATTTGTGCCACGGCCGCATTAGGATCGGAATTTAAGACCATGTTACAGGTAATTGTTGAGGTACTTTCCGAACTCGATGTCGTCATGTAATCAATGTTGGGAGCCTGCGCGACCGCCTGCTCAAGCCGTGAGGTAATATAAGCCTGAACCTGTGACGGGTCTGCTCCGGGATACGACGTGGTGACCGTGACAATGGTGCTGGTAATCGTCGGATATTCTTGCGTGGTCATGCTCATCCATGCGCGCAATCCTAGTACCAGAATGATGAGATTAATAGCGCTGGCCAGAACCCAACGCTTGATAAATAAATCCGTGAACTTCATTTAAATTCAAACCTTACTTTATGGTTTTATTGTGTTATTTATCACGACTACCGCACCAGGCCGCAGTTTGAGCTGCCCGGCGGTCACAACCTCTTCTCCGGCCTTCAGCCCCGAAGTTACTTCAACGTCGTTGCCAACAGGCTTGCCCGTTTTCACCAGCACCGAGGCAACCGTCAATGTTGTTTTACCGGCTTTGACGGCTTTCTTTATGACGTATACATAGTCACCGAAGGTGTTATAGGTAATGGCATCGGCATTGACCACCAGCGATTTGGTGTTTATGCCGGTTAGTAATTTTACGCGACCAAATAACCCGGGCTTCAGCAGCAGTCGCTTATTAGCCAAGACGGCCTGCAGTTGAATGTTGCGCGAAGCGATATCCACTTGTGACGACAAAGCTTCAACTTTGCCGGTAAATACCTGGTTGTGGTACGCATCAACTTGGAGCTTAACGGTCTGTCCTGTGTGCACTTTGGCCAGATCATTCTGCGGAACGGAGAAATTCAGATACAACGGATTCCATGTATTAAGTGTTACAATTGGCGAACCGGGAGAGACATATTGACCCAAGCTCACTTGGCGTAAGCCCAGATAGCCGGTAAATGGAGCTGTAATGGCCAACTTACTAAGCGTGGCACGATCTCCCGCCACCAGAGCCTTGGCTTGTAAAAGTGCGGCCTGATTGGCATCCAGTGTCGCCTGTGCGGCCGCGCGGTGTTTGATGAGGCTCTCGGTCCGGATCAGATTAGTGTGGGCCAGCGACTCGGCAGCCAGGTCCGCTTTTAGTTGTGCCAACTGCGTGGTGTTATCAATCTGAACAAGCTTCTGACCGGCCTTGATGCTTTTGCCAGAATGAAAATATATAGCGGTGACATTTCCAGATATCTGCGCTGAGATTTGCACACCCTGAACCGCTGTGAGGGTGCCTACAACGTGGATGGCCTGCGGCACAACAAGTGATTTCACAGTTCCCGTCGATACCGTCACCGGTGGGATGGGCATATGCGCAATGGCGTAGGCCTGTTTTATATTGCTCGTGAGCTTGTGGTAAAACAAACCCCCGATCACCGCCAGAAAAATAACCAGCACAACCACAGAAATAATAATACGTTTTGCCATAATCTTTGCGGACCTCCGCTTTACTTTCCAACCGTCGGATGCGTTGCCGCAGGCCGGGTCATCTGGGTTTTGGAAACTTCAACCACCGAATGCTTGTGAACTGTTCTGTACTGCTTCGGCCACCAACCTCCGCCCATGGCTACGAATAATGCGGCAGTATCCTCATAGCGTTGGGATTGTGCGGTCACCACCGCCAGGCTGGACTGCTGATATTGCACTTGCGCCGTCAACAGCGTGGTGTAATCCACCGAGCCTGCCTTATATTCCCAGCGTGCCAGTTTATACGCCCTAAGCGCCGAGACATAAGCCTGTTGCTCATATTGCAATGTCCGGGCGTCATTCTGCACAGCACGCAGGGCATTGGCTACCTGGGAGAAATCATTGAGAATCGTAATTTTATAATCAGCGACCACCGCCCGAAGTGCGGCCTCTGCGGCGCGCTTATTGGCCTCCAGAGTACCGCCGTCGAAAATTGTCTGCGTCAAACCGCCGGCCACGGACCATATCAAACTGGAGGCGTCAAAGAAATTGGCGATTCTCCCATTCTCGAATCCAATGTTCCCGGTAATCTGGATCAGCGGATACATTTTCGCTACCGCCTCGCCTACCTGAGCATCGCCAGCCTCCAACTGAGCCTCGGCCGATAAAATATCCGGGCGCCGGTGCACCAGGGTCGAAGGCAGCGATACGGGTAAGGAAGCCGGCAATTTCAACCGGTCTAAATTCAAACTCGGAATGTGCGCCTGTGAAGGGATTCGTCCCAGCAATACGGCCAAGGCATGTCGCGCCGCTGAAAGCGACTGTTCCAGGGGAGGTAACGTGGCTTGGGTGGCTGCAAGCTGGCTTTCCTGATTGACTACATCCAGATAAGTCACAGCCCCGAGATGGTACTGTTGTCGGATAATCTTCAAGATATAAGCTTCATTGCGCACCAGCGATTTCGTGGTATTAACGCGCGATTCCAGAGAGGCAACTTGAATGGCTGTGGTAACCGTATTGCCTTCCAACGTC
The DNA here is from genome assembly GCA_021805985.1 of Planctomycetota bacterium. GTDB lineage: Bacteria > Planctomycetota > Phycisphaerae > WQYP01 > WQYP01 > JAMDCX01. The sequence continues at coordinate 34,154 of JAJZDN010000022.1, forward strand.
AGATAGGCTTCCTGGAGGGCATATCGTTGCTGATCCTCCTGTGCTTTAAACGAGTGCATGACAATGCGGTTAAGGCCAAATATATCCGGATCATAGCTGACCTGCAGCACGCCGGTATATAAGGAATATGTTCGTGTCGGGCCTCCAAAGCCCGCCCCACTTTGCCGGATTCTTTGCGCGGTTGGAGATAACCCTACCTGGGGGAAGAAATCGCCCTCAACGGATTTTAGATTCTGATGGGCTTCTTGTAATGTCGCCACCGCGGCGGCCAAGGTCGGACTATTTACGATGGCCCGATGCACCAGCGAATCAATGGCCTTGGAATTATAAAGCTTCCACCACCGGGCTTCCACCTTGGCGCCGTAGGCAAATGCCTGTGCCTGACCGGCCGCTCCTACACCGCCGATAGCGGGAATTTTCTTCGATATCGAGCCAGAAGTGTATGATTTTACTGTCGGAGCCGGTGGGACCTTCAGCGGTGGCTCAAAGGAGCAACCTGCCGGAACCGCCGCACATAGCGCAAATAATACAACGCGCCAAGAAATGGACTTCCGTCTCCGGACAGATGTTAAGAATTTAATTCGGGCGGGAAACAGCTTCATCCCCTTAGCGAAATACCCTGCCATCACTTAGGTCCCCGGTACTTCCCGGAGAATCATTAGGCGGAAGTATAGACGCCAAAGCGACAGAGGTCAAATTCTCATTTGAAATCTCTATTTTGCCACGTTGGTTCATCTTATATCCTCGCATAGTAGACCATAAACCGCACGCCAGAAACGGAAGCTTACTAACGTGTTTTTTGCGGGTTTTGCGATAATATGCCCCAACTGTCCAACGTGCTGCGTTTGTCTTATGGGTCGATAATGCAGATTGTGGGCCATATTGCCGATAATGATAGTGGCGATGGTATTTTAGTTGCGGTTATCGCCAATTCGCTATCAATAGTGGCGAGCAATCCGTCGGTGGGAAACCCGGGTTTTGCGTTACTGCTGAGGGTGAATTTGACGGCTTTCCCATTGAGCCATCGGGTTCAGATGCAGACGGGAATGAGGTTCATTCAGGCATGAGCGATCCATTAACAGCCTTTATGCAACGGCTGAAACATCCAACGAAATTCGCAATCGTAGGTTGTGCGCTTTTGCTGACCGTCGCGATTCCGCTTTATCAACTGTACGAATCCCAGACCAGCAAAATACGCACCGTGCAATTGGAATCCAAGTGGGCGCGCTACAGCCAATCAATCACCAAATTAATGACTCTCATTCAAGCTCATGAACAGGCCGTTGTTTCTGCGGATCGCCAGGGACTCTTACCGGCCGGGGCACCGGCCACTACCAGCGATGAAATTGACTATCTGATAGCGAATATTGGCCGACAAAACAGAAATTTGTCAACGGCCCTCCATGTAAACGGATTGTGGAAGTCAGTGATTAAAAATTGGTACAAGTTGAAATCCGCCGACAGTAAATTGCCGGCCCGACTTTTGATTCCACATTACACGCGTGAATTATCCCAGATCTGGAACATCTCGCTGGTCGCCTCTGATTATGCCCAATTGCGGCACGACGACGATCCGTCTACCACCGGGGTGATAGAAGTTGTGCGTAAGCAAATTCCTGATGCGCTTTCCGACATTGGCAAGTTGCGCATGGTATTACTTGAAAATCCGCGAACGCCCGCGCAGGCGTTGGCACAAAGTAGTCGTATTCACGGCCTGATAGCGCGTCTTCACTGGGGGCAAATCAGTTCCATTCGGCACAACTTGCGACTGCCGATGCAAACCAGTCCCGGCTTCCTGACACTTATGACTTCTCATTTATTCCACCTTTCGATCCTTAGTCAAAATCTTAGGAGGCTATCACAAAACCCCGGCAACCTAGACCTGGACACGCGGATCCAACTGCTTTATACCGCCGACAAAATTGCCGAAAATATGTCCAGCACATCAACTCTGGCCATGCACTGGCTGCAGAGCATGTTCTCCGCCAGACTTTCTAACTTGCGATTCTGGCTGGCGGTCACCGTGGGCATGACCGTGACCATTGCCGCAATCATGGCATTTTTATTTATCTCCATGTATCGGTCGTTAATCGGCGCAATCTTGGAACGGAGCACCGCCGAGGGACGAGTTCGTCAGATACGCGATTTGTATGATGCCCTTAGCCAGACCAACCGACTTATCGCCCATCATTGCCGACAGGAAGATCTTTTTTCAGAAGTATGCCAAATTGTTGTTCAAATGGGGCATTTTGATCTCGCGGCAATTGTCACGCTTAATTCCGCTACCGGCCATCTGGTACCTGCCGCCAGCGCCGGCCCCGCAGTGAATACCTACTTAAAGCGCATCGTGTCGGCTGATGACAATTCGTTGCCTGCTGGTTGCCAGCCTATCGATAATTGCATCACAACGCGTAAACCAGTCATCATCAATCGGCTGGACTTCTTATCACCGTCGCGTGAATGGGAAATCCAGGCGGTTCAGGCGGGCCTCAAATCAGCAGCCGCATTTCCCCTGGTCCGCCACGGCGCGGTCGTTGGCGCCCTGGTGATTTATTGTTCCGCGGAGGAACGGTTTGACGCTCAGTTCACTGATTTGCTGACGGAAATTTCCAATGGAGTATCGTTTGCTATCGAAGATAGAGCCCGCGAAGATTTCCGCAAGGCTTCCGATCAGGCCCTGCGAGATTCTGAGCAGCGTTATCACGTTGTCATGGAAGCTGCCGGCGATGCGATCATTCTGTCGGAAAGTGACGGGCGGATTATCGAAGCCAACCGTCGGGCGCAGGATCAACTGGGATATACCCGCGAAGAGCTTTTGCGTATGCCTGTGACGGCTTTGTTCCCGAAAAGCCAGCAATCAGAGATCTTGGCAAGATATGTTAAAATCTTGCTTACCGGTCGAACGGTGGATTCTGATGTCACCATTCTCCGCAAAGATCAACGCACTTTTCCGGCGGATGCCGTTGAATCCCGTGTGGACCTGCAAGGCCGTCACTTGATATTAAGCATTTTCCGGGATGTCAGCGAACGCAAGGCCGCCGAAGAGCGCATACACTACCTGGCGTTTCATGACGCCCTGACGGGTTTGCCTAACCGCACGCTGTTAATCGACCGCATTGAACAGGCCATCCGGGAAGCTCAGCGCCGGGACAGTCTCGTGGGTATTCTCTTTCTGGATCTGGACAATTTCAAAACGGTCAACGATACCCTGGGCCACGATTTTGGCGACGAACTTCTGCAAAGTGCCGCCATGCGCATCCGCAGTGCATTGCGCGCCGAAGACACTCTGGCCCGATTAGGCGGGGACGAATTTATTGTTCTGATAACCGATCCACAGTCCCCGGCGGATGTGGCGGTGGTTTCCCAGAAAATTATTGACGCGATGAATGTCCCGTTTGTCATAGCGGGCCACACCTTCCATATTACATGCAGCATCGGCATGAGCGTGTTCCCGCGGGATGGTAAAGACAGCGGCGTATTGCTACGGACCGCAGACGAAGCGCTTTACGAAGTGAAGAAAGAGGGCCGTAATCGTGCGACCTTCCATACCCCGGAAATGCACGAAGCGGCGGTTGAATCGATACGACTGGAAAATGACCTGCGCGAAGCGATCAGACTGGATCAGTTCGTCCTGCATTATCAGCCAGTGATCGATCTTCAGACAGGGCGGATAGTCAGCGCTGAAGCCCTGATTCGCTGGCTGCATCCTGAACGCGGACTGATTTCTCCGTTGCGCTTTATTCCGTTGGCCGAGGAAAAAGGGTTAATACTTATTCTGGGCGAATGGGTCATGCGCACGGCGTGCGAACAAAATCGACAGTGGCAACTTGCGGGTCTTCCGGTGGTTCCTATTGCCGTGAATCTTTCTGCTCTGCAGTGCCGCGAGCCTTCACTGGAAAATACTGTTCGTACGATCCTGCAGGAAACAGGCGTAGACCCGTCGCTGCTGGAGTTGGAAATCACCGAAGGAACGTTGATGCAGCAGACCGATGCATTGCGCGATCGTATGCTGGAAATTAAGAAACTTGGAATTCGCTTTTCACTTGACGACTTTGGAACCGGATACTCGAGCTTAAGTTACCTGACGCGTTTCCCCATTGACACGCTGAAGATAGATCGGTCCTTCATCCGCGATATGATGGACGACCCCAAGGACCTCGCGGTGGTAGACACCATTGTCGATCTGGCGGACAACCTGCAATTACGTACCATTGCCGAGGGCGTAGAAAAAATTGAACAAGTGACGCTGCTGAAACTGCTGGGTTGCCATGCGATGCAGGGCTATTACTTCAGCCCGCCGGTGCCAGCGGATCAGTTTGCGCAGTTTTTGCTTACGGATCGCCGCTTGGAAGATGTAACGTCGGCACCCTCTGGACAAGAAGTATCTCCCGCCACGGCGTAAGTGCCGCGCATCGGGTCCCGCGCTTGCGGCATGACCTGATCGATAGCCCTTATCGAGGCCGTGACGCAACGATTCGGTTATCTGCGTATTTCGCGTTGAAGAGGCGCTGCAAAAACACAAAATCGCTGGCGAAATACCGCCATTCACCTTTTTTTGCTGGAAAGTTGCTATAATGAGGAGTGATCTGCAAGAGGGGTGTTTAAGCACGGTTCAAATGCTTACCGTGTAATACGAGCCTGAGACAAAAGATTGTGTAAAAAAACACACATACAGAAAAGCATCCCGAAGGCACAGCATGTTTTATTGCTGTGTCCGGGAGTTGTTGACATATTTAAGGATAATACGCAATGGCCAAGAAAATCGAATCTGACAATCCGCTGTATTTGGTGGCGACCGATCCAATTAACCTGTGGCAGAATTGTCGCGGCAAACCTGTTAACTCCTGGCTGATACGCTTTGATCGCTCCGTTGAAGTTCAGTTGATACATAGCCGTGAACAGAAAAAAGTGACGTTTGAACCTTTTGACGGAGGCGAAAAGGAAAAAGGCCTGCGAATCAGCGAAGCTGATCAGGCCTTTTGGACCAATCTGGTCAGCGGTGCCAGTGCCAAGGATCACCGTCGCTTTCAGATTTCCTGTCGATTCACTGGTTGAATTCAGCCGACTGACTGCATGTTTCGATCACACCCAAAGTTTGGCGGGATTGTGAATCGTAAGTTGGTCGACGATGGTTTCTCCGACGAGTGATTGGGCGCGTTCTAAACCATGCAGCCGGGCAGCGGCATGAGCAAACCGGTGGCAATCTGAGCCGAGCATAAAATATCGTCCCTCCTGGAGAAATCGCTCTGCCAGGAGTCGTTGGGCGTCAGGCTCAGAGCCACCCAGCGGCCCCAGATTACCTTGGAATAATAAACCGCGCTTCGCCAGTGTTTGGATAAGACTGGGATTTTCCCGCATCACCATCATACGTTCAGGGTGGGCTAGAATCACCGTAAATCCATTTGCCTGAAGCCAGTCAACGCACTGATCTGCCCATGAAGGCCAGTCAGGCTCCCAAAGGTCCGCCAGGACATAGCGTGTGTTCATTCCGAAGGTGGGAACGCCGGAGGTATCTTTCCACCGGGCCATTTCTGGAGACAATCGCAATTCCCCGCCGGGACGGAATTCTGCCGTAATTCCGGCGGAAAGCATCTGTCGGCGAAATTCTTCAATGGCCGCCAGGGTGCCCTCGGGACGAATATCGCACATATCTGTAGGGCCGGTATGGGGCGTGAGAAAGAACCGGCTGTACCCCTTCTCCATGAACGCCTGGATGCACGGCACAGCGTCTGCATAGGTGCGGCAACCATCATCCATGCCCGGGAGATAATGATTGTGTACATCAATTCGGCCCATGGCTGACTTCCTGTACTTCGACCATAAACGCAGACGACGGCCGATCATCCGGAAACCGCTTCCATTGCAGCATCTGATCGTCCCATGCGCTTGCGATCATTCTCCTTGAGATAACGCTTACGCAGGCGAATGGTCTGGGGGGTAATTTCAACCAGCTCATCATCTTCAATATATTCCAGAGCGATTTCCAATGACATATCCCGGGGTGGCTTGAGGATGATGTTTTTGTCGCTGGAAGTGGTGCGCATGTTGGAGAGTTTTTTCTCGCGGCACACATTGACGGTAATATCGGTGTCTTTATTGTATTCGCCGACGATCATACCTTCATACACGTCGTCGCCGGGCTTCACAAACATCACGCCGCGATCCTGCAGGGTATCAAGGGCATAAGCATTGGTGCTGCCCAGTTCCATGCTGACCATCACGCCGTTCTGCCGCCCCGGTAAGGCTCCGCGGATAAACTGATAATCATGAAACGTGTGGTGCATGACGGCTTCGCCCTGAGTGGCATTAAGCAGTCGCGTCCGCAACCCGATCAGGCCGCGTGCGGGGATAGTAAATTCCAGGTGAGTCATATTTCCCTTGGAGTCCATGCGGACCAATTCGCCCCGGCGGTTGCCGATGGCTTCCATAACTGAACCGACATGCTGCTGCGGAACATCAATGACCAGATTTTCTACCGGTTCGCATTTGTGACCGTTGAGTTCCTTGAAGATCACTTTGGGTTTGCTGACCTGAAGTTCATATCCTTCGCGTCGCATGTTTTCCAACAAGACACCCAGGTGCAGCAGCCCGCGCCCGCTTACCCGCAGTGAATCGGCCGAGGAGGTATCCTCCACACGCAGTGCCACATTGCTTTGCAATTCACGATACAACCGATCGCGGACATTACGGCTGGTGATAAATTTGCCTTCACGGCCCGCAAAAGGTGAATCGTTGACACTGAAAATCATGCTTAAGGTGGGTTCGTCCACATCAATCAGCGGCAGCGCCACAGGATGCTCGGCCGCCGCAATGGTATCGCCGATATCTACATCTTCAATACCCACGACGGCGCAGATATCTCCGGCTTCCACATGTTCGGCTTTTTCCCGGCCTAAACCTGCGAACAGATACAATTCAGTAATATTGTGCGCTTCATTTTTACCGTCGCGCTTTAACAGCGCAATTTTCTCGCCCTTGCGCAGATAACCGTTGAAAACGCGGCCAATACCGATACGGCCAACGTATTCGTTGTAATCAATATTTGTGATCTGCATTTGCAGGGGCTTTTCCAAATCGGCCACCGGCCCGGGAATTTTCTTGACAATTGTTTCCATCAACGGACGCATATCCATATTGTTGTCAGCGGCCTCAAGCCGTGCGAAACCCGCGCGCCCGGATGCGTAAATGACCGGAAAATCAAGGGCGTCATCATCCGCCTCTAGTTCCACAAACAGATCGAAGATTTCATTGAGCACTTCATCGGGCCGCGAATCCACGCGGTCGATCTTGTTGATAACCACAATAGGCTTAATGTGATAATGAAAGGCCTTCTTGAGCACAAAACGGGTTTGCGGCATGGGGCCTTCGAAAGCGTCTACCAGCAGCAGCACGCCATCGGCCATTTTCAGCACGCGCTCTACTTCCCCGCCAAAATCGGCGTGGCCGGGTGTGTCGATAATGTTAATCTTCCGCATAACGCCTGCAGAATCAACATAGTTCATCGCCACATTCTTGGCCAGGATGGTAATGCCGCGTTCACGTTCCAGCGGGTTATTGTCTAAAATCAGTGTGTCTTCCGACATTTGCCCCGTGCGAAACATGCCGGATTGCCTTAGCAAGGCATCCACCAACGTGGTCTTGCCGTGGTCAACGTGGGCGATAATGGCGATATTTCGTAATTCATCTCGGCGTTTCATGATAGAAATTCCAATATTTCGAGGTTTATCCGGCAGCTCTATGCCAGCCGCCGTCCAGTCCGCTTCGCGCGGTTACAGCGCTTATGTGACCCTCACGCGGTCACAATGCCAAAGACCCTCATTATATCGCATTTCAGGGCAAATGACCAAGCAACGCGGATAATTCATAAATCAGGCGAGTTTTGACGTATTCCGCGGTGGGGCAGCGCTCGCCAAGCTCTGCCTGAAGCGAGGTCACCGGACGGGACAGTCCGCAGGGGTTTATCAACTCGAAAAAACTTAGATCCGTCGTTACATTTAACGCCAATCCATGCAGCGTAGTCCAGCGCCGCAGCTTGATGCCGATGGCACAAATCTTTGCCAGTCCGTCCAAGCCTCCCCGTGTGGATTTCAGCCAAACCCCGGTAGCGCCTGCTTCTCGTGTTGCGGATAAGTGCAGTGCGGCCAGCGTCTGAATCACCGCCTCTTCTAATAATCGCATGTAATCATGTACTCGTAAATTGTAATGATTCAGAGGAATGATCGGATAAAGCACCAGTTGCCCCGGGCCATGGAAGGTAATATCCCCCCCCCGATCAGTCGATTCCACTGCCACGCCGTAGCGCGCAAGCGTCGGTGCATCTGCCAGCAGATGCTCTGATGCGCCGGGATGCCGTCCAATGGTAATAACTGGAGGATGCTCCACAACAAGCAGTACCCCACCGGGATAGGAGCCGTCAAGCACTTTTTCGTGCCATTGCAATTGGACGTTCCATGCAGCACGATAATCCATGACACCCAGGTCCACGGCAACCAGAGCGAAGAGCGGCGAGTGCGGCTCTGTGCGGCCATCGACAATTGTCACGGCGCGATTTGCCACGCCCATCGCAATGGAACTTTCGTCGCTCATCGCGCCGGATTCTCCATAGCATGAAGAGCTGAGGCGGCATGGCGTTTGGTCTTTTTATGAATTAATCCATTACTTTTCGCCAGATTCGCGGATGGCGATTCAGCGGTGTTACCGGTTTCAAGTGCTGCGGCCAGGACTTCTCCAACCGTCTTAACAAACACAAACTTCATATCCTTTTTTAACTGCTGCCGGACTTCCTGCAAATTCTTTTCATTGCGCTGGGGCAGGATAACGGTTTTGATGCCGGCATGTTGCGCGGCAATGACTTTTTCCTTCACCCCGCCGATGGGTAATACCAGGCCGCGCAGCGTAATTTCCCCCGTCATAGCCACGTCGGGCCGCACCGCTTTATTAATAAATAGCGACGCCAATGCGGTGTACATGGCAACGCCCGCAGAAGGTCCGTCCTTAGGGACCGCCCCCGCCGGTACATGTACATGCACATCGATATCACGGAAAATTGTAGGCGTTATCGATAATTTTTCTGCGTTATTTTTCAGCAGTGAGTAAGCGGCATGCGCCGATTCCCGCATCACGTCTCCAATTTGCCCGGTAAGCCTTAGCCGCCCCTTGCCGGGCATCCGCGTGGCTTCAACAAATAATATATCTCCCCCGGCTGGAGTATACGCCAGGCCAGTGGCTACTCCGGGGGTCGCCGTGCGCAGGGCCACTTCACTTTCAAATATCAGGGGTCCCAGATATTTCTCCAAATCATCTACCTTCACAGTTATTTTGCCCACTTTTACAGCCGGCAATTCAACGGCATTCACCTTAATGTTAACGCCGGGTTTCTTGCCTTTTCCAACGGCTACGGGTTTCCCGGCCGCACCAACCAGGGTTGCCGCGACACCACGCATGACTGAGCCGATCGTGCGCTCCAGATTTCGCACTCCGGCTTCACGGGTGTAGCGCTCGATGATTGCTTCGAGCGTGGCGGCGGGAATTTCGCAGTCTTTGCGAGTAATACCGTTTTCCTTGAGTTGGCGCGGCACCAGATATTTGCGAGCGATAAGCAGTTTGTCCTGCTGGGTATAGCCGGGAATTTCAATCACCTCCATACGGTCGCGCAGGGCGGGCGGAACCGGTTCCATATAATTGGCGGTGCATATAAATATGATGTTGCTTAAGTCAAATGGGACACCCAGATAATGGTCCTGAAAGCTGTTATTTTGCTCCGGGTCCAGGACTTCCAGCAGAGCCGCCGATGGATCGCCCCGGAAATCCGCTCCGAGTTTATCCACTTCGTCCAGCATCATCACCGGATTGTTGGTGCCGACTTTCCGCAACTCCTGAATAATACGTCCCGGCATGGAACCGACGTACGTGCGGCGGTGACCGCGGATGTCGGCTTCATCACGCACGCCACCGAGGCTCATGCGCACAAACTTTCTTCCCAAAGATTCCGCGATGGACTTTCCCAGGCTGGTTTTTCCGACGCCCGGCGGCCCAAGAAAGCAGAGAATGGGTCCGCGGCCGGCAGGATTGAGCTTGCGGACCGCCAGAAATTCAACGATACGCTTTTTTATTTTTTCCAGATCATAATGATCGCGATCCAAAATCGACCGTGCCCGATTAATATCCAGATCATCCTGCGTGGATTTACTCCAAGGCAACTCCGCAACTGTTTCCAGAAATGACCTTATAACGCCATACTCCGGCGACGCCTGCGGTACCGCCGCCAAACGCGCTAATTCACGATCCGTCTCTTTTTTCACCACGTCCGGCACTTTGGCTTCATCAATTCGCTTTTTAAGATCAGCGAGTTCCTGGCTTTGTTCATCAGCCTGTCCCAGTTCCTTTTGTATGGCCTTCAACTGCTCTTGAAGAAAATAGTGCCGCTGATTTTTATCAATACTGGAGCGCACCTGCGATTGAAGTTTCTCTTCAAGTTCCAGAAGTTCTATACGCGTAGCGAGCTTTTGCCGGACCATTAACAGACGCTTAACAACATCGATTTCCTCCAGCAGTGCCAGCTTGTCCTCAACGGAGTCATGCAGATTAGCCGCCAGAAAATCCGCCAGCGTGGACGGAGAATCAATATCATTAAGAATAGTTGCCGCTTCATCGGGGATGTTAGGCGACAATTCAATCATCCGCTTGGCGGCCTGTCGGACGCTACCCACCAGCAATTCCGTTTCCGGACCGACATTTTCCGCGGCATCAGGCAGAGCCTCCACGCGAGCTTTAAGGTAGGGTTCCTGTTGTACAAATTCCAGCACACGAAAACGCACCAGACCATGGACGACAATGCTCTGCTGGCCATCTGCCGGGCGCAGCATTTTCAACACAATCGCCACGGTTCCTACCGCGTGCATGTCTCCAGGTTGCGGGTTTTCCACGCTCTCGTTTTTCTGCGTGAGCACACCGATAATTTTGTCGCCGGGCATCACATCATCAAGCAGGCGGCGGCTTTTATCCCGTCCTATACTCAGGGGTATGACCGCACCGGGAAATGCCACTGCATCGCGTACGGGCATGATGGCAATAATTTCCGGAATCCGCACCTGATGCAGCATAGGCCCAGCGACATCCGCGGTTGTTGCGCCAGCTGCTTCCGGCGATACAGGTCCTTTAGGCCCTGACGGCTTATTTTCGCCTGACTTGGAATCCGGTAATTGTTGTGTCTTTTCTTCCGCCATAGAGTCCTGCATGTAATATCCGCTACTTTCACCACACATGAAGTGCAATTCTCGCTTCAATGCTCACCGCGCTTTTGGCAAGGTAATCCAAAGCATTCCCGCCTCGTAGTGGGCGGAAATTTCGCTGTGATCCACATTCGCCGGCATTTCAATGGTTCTGCCGAAACAGCCATGATCGATTTCCATTAAATGCACAGCCACCGCCTTTTCCTTACCGCTGGGCATGGGGCAAATCCGACGCCCCCGGATGATCAGTTGATTGTCCGCCACGCTGATCTGAATAGCATTTTCATCCATCCCCGCCAAATCCGCACAGACCATAAAAGCACTTTGCGTTTCGTATAAATTCACTTCCGGACGCCATGAATCCGTTGCCCAGGACTGAAACATACCTCGGCTTATTACCGTATCTGCCAAAACTTTAGCCATGCGATTCATCATCGCGGATTCTTCCAGACCTGCGAATTCAATATCACTCACGGTAGACTCCTTGGCAATCAGAGCGCCTCGGGACAATCAGTCCTGCGGCTTGATTATAGACCCTATTGTAGTTATTTAGCGCCGGTTGGCCAATCCAAGGTTTTACCCTTCTGCCTCGATGCCGGTAGAACAGCGTAAAACTCATGAAATCGCCGCGAGCCATGCGACAGTTGCGGAAATTATTGAGTTGTTAGACTTCCGTGATCTCTTTGTGCTTGGCCTGCACAAGTTCATCAACTTTGGCTTCAAATTTTTTTAGCAGTTCCTGCACATTTTCTTTGCCCTGTTTGGCTTGGTCCTCAGGAATTCCTGATTCTTTTTCATCCTGATCAATGTGCTTGTTGGCATCCCGACGCACATTGCGCATTGAAATTCGGGCGTGTTCCGCCGCTTCTTTTACTTTGCCCAGAAGCTGCTGGCGTCTTTCGCCGGATAAAGGCGGCAGCACCAGTCGGATCTGCTTGCCGTCGTTAATAGGATTAATACCCAGGTTGGCAGCTTCAATGCCCTTGACGACATCTTTGATGGAGGCGGGATCAAAGGGTTTAATGAGAATCGATGTCGCATCCGGTGTGGTCAAGGATGCCAGCGAGCGTAAATCTGTTGGTGCCCCGTAATAATCCACCTTGATGAATTCTACCAGCGAAGTACTGGCGCGGCCCGTGCGGAATCCGCGTAACTCATGCCTCAGGTGCTCAATGCCTTTCTCCATGTGTTCTTCAGCATTGAAAAGTATTTCGTCAATTGACATTTTTTGACACTCCGGGGTTCGGGGATATTTTTTCGGTGCGCAAATGCGCAGGCATGGCTTGGCCGTTGCCGTCGGTGTGGGTGATCAGAGTACCGATAGATTCTCCGGATATAACCCGCATAATGTTACCCGACGTTTTCAAATTAAAGACAATAATCGGAATCTTGCTTTCCATCGCCAAGCTGATGGCGGTCATATCCATGACCCGCAGATTATCTGTAATCACCTGCCGATACGTTAATTCGGTGTAACATTTGGCATGGGGATTTTTTTTGGGATCAGAGTCGTATACCCCATCTACTTTCGTGGCTTTTAACAGCACATCGGCCTGCAACTCCGTGGCCCGGAGAGCCGCGCAGGTATCGGTGGTAAAAAAAGGATTACCAACGCCCGCTGCCAGGACAACCACGCGGCCTTTTTCCAGATGACGCAGGACTTTTCGACGGATAAATGGTTCAGCAACCTGAATGACATTCAGGGCACTAGCCACCCGCGTGGGTCGCCCCAAGTGCTCCAGAACTTCCTGCAAAGCCATCGCGTTTATTACGGTAGCCAGCATGCCCATATAATCGGCAGTGGAACGCTGAATTTCACCGGATTTGGAGAGCGCTTCGCCACGGATGAAATTTCCTCCGCCAATCACCACCGCCACCTGAACGCCCAACTGTGCTATTTCGGCAATTTGCCGCGCAATGGCGGTAAGCTCCGCCATATCAAAGCCAAAACCGCCCTCGTGGCACAGTCCTTCGCCGGAAATTTTTAACAGAACGCGACGATAGCGCGGTTGGGTCATGTAAAACTCCAGCCAAACCAGATTAAATTATCAGACTTCGCCAACTTTAAAGCGGGCGAATGCAACTACGCTTAGCGGAGCGGCCACGGCCTTGCCGGTTTCTGCCACCAGGTCGCTAATGCGCTTGTTTTCGTCTTTCACGAATGGCTGCTCCAGCAGAACATTATCCGCGAAAAATTTATCTAACTTACCGGTTACGATTTTCTCAACAATATTCGCCGGCTTGCCCTTAATGCTTTCGGCGGCAAGTTCTTTTTCACGCTGCACCACGGCCGCATCTACCCCCTGGCGGCTCACCGCTAATGGCACAAATGGCATTCCCGCCGTGACATGCATGGCTATCTCGCCGATGAGTACGCGAACGGCGTCATCAGGGCTGCCATCCACTTGTACCAGCGCGCCGACTTTGGCATTGTGATGCACGTACTTACCCACCAAGCCGCCCGCGGATTTATAACGCGCCAGGCCTGTGACAGCCATGTTCTCTTTGATTGAGCCGCCAACCAACTCCTTGATGACAGCTTCCACCGTTCGCCCGGAACCATCCGGATACTTGATCGCATTGAGCTGCGCCGGCGTGGAAACATCATGCGCAAACGCCAATTCCACGAGGTCATGCAGCAACTTCTGGAAGGCTTCATTGCGGGCGACAAAATCAGTCTGGCAGCCCAGGCGCACCATGACACCCAATTTGCCGTCCTCGCTGATTTTTCCGCCGACCAGCCCTTCTTTCATCTCATTAGATGTTTTACTTTCCGCGCGGCCCGCCCCCCATTTACGCAGCAACTCCCCCGCCGCGTCCATATCGCCATTGGCCTCAACAAGAGCCTTTTTCGCATCCATCATGCCGGCATTTGTCCGTGCCCGCAGTTCCATGACATCTTTTGCGCTGATTTCCGCCATTGTATCTTTCCTTCGGTGATCTAAAACCAAAACAACCCGTTTAATAAAGCCGGCGCATCAAAATTACGCCATAGCCATGAAATTTTACGCCGGTTCGATCAAAACGTCCACCCCTGCTCTAATTCGCTCGATTTTGCAAAATTTTGTCCCGTATTTCTTGACAAATCGTTTGTAGCGTATCATACTTTATTGCCCTGGCGCAAATCCATATAGGATTTGTATCCGTTGGCGTAATTTGGTCTTTGTCGCTTGTTGTTTCGTTTTTTATGTATGGCGATTAGTTTCGCCGGAGGTAACGACTATGGCAACTGTAGTAGGCAAAATCAAATGGTTCAATGATCGCAAAGGCTTCGGCTTTATTGCAGGCCCAGAGAACCAGGACATCTTTGTTCACCAGTCGGACATCATTGCCGAAGGTTATCGCTCACTTGCCGAGGGCGATACGGTTGAATATGAATGTCAGCCCGGCCCGAAAGGGGTAAAAGCTGTAAGTGTGCGCCGGATACAGGCCGCAGTTGAGCAGCCGGCGTAGGTGCCCCATCGGAAAAACTTTCCCTTCTAACGCCGCCTACCAAAAATCCGCTTAAATTTGCGATGCTGATTCCTTACTAACCATCGGGTGGATGCTGTCGCGGATTATTTGCGAGTCGTAATTATTTTCGTTACCAGATCTTTGGCGACGGACAAATGAATGCCGTTCCAGTTTAGATGATAGTAAAAATCTCCCGTGGTGTATGTTGTCGCTTCCATCTTTGTTCCGCTTTTCATACGAAAAACGTAACCGGTGATAGGGTCGCTGGCCGCGGGTTTTCGCGAGGGGGTATAACGCGGAGAACGCCCGCAGTAAAGAATCCTCGCTGTGTAGACCGAACAAGGCGCGATCGCTTCGGCGGGGATATTCACGTTCAAGACACTCCCCAGAAAACTCCCGATTTGATAAAGTGGAAATACTTTTTGCAGTCCACGTTGGTAGGCCTGCGATCTCAATTCCTGCCCTGACGGCAGGGATATCTGCGGTGTCTCGCGGGAAGCGCTTTGCGAAGCGATACCGACGACGATCCCATAAACCGCGCCGCTATGGGGTTGGTGCCTTGAAGCGGGCGAAACAAGATCGCCATGGTTCGGCACCGTGCGAAATGCAATAGCGACTAATCGCAGATCTTTTCGCTGCTGGCTATAGGCCGCTTTGGTAACCGTGGAGCATTCATCTTTCTCCGCGAACAACAGGTTCTGGTTGACTTGCCACCCCAACGCGTTGGGCGAACGTCGCTTCAGCCGGTCGAGCTGGTACCGGTATTCTGCCTTCTTTCGCAGCCGAGCCTCCCGGCGAATTAAGCGGAAGTGTTCGGTGATCTGACGGCGGAGAGCGAGTTCTTGAAGCCGCTCCTGGCGTGGAAGCGGGGCGATGGCACCAGCGGGTAAGGTAAATTTTCCAGCATGTGAACCTTTTGCGAGAGAGGAAACCACCCGCCGCCCAATTATTTTTCCAGGTTCGTTACGATAGCGGGCGAATTCAGAGCTAAGCGACGGAATCGAATTCCACGGCACCGGTTTGGCCGCACGTGCCAGGAGTTTCGCCCACTCGTCGGATGGAATCGATCCC
Source organism: Planctomycetota bacterium (assembly GCA_021805985.1). GTDB lineage: Bacteria > Planctomycetota > Phycisphaerae > WQYP01 > WQYP01 > JAMDCX01. The sequence goes on from JAJZDN010000022.1 coordinate 49,909, forward strand.
AAGCTGGTGCCAGCACCCGCAGTTGGTTGTCCCGCCCCACCGCCGGACAGCGACTGCGGAACGAGCGGCCCGAACGGACCCGGCCGGAAAACATTCTGCGGACCTGGCCCTCTTGGCCGGAAAAAATTCCCCGGATACGGCGTTCTCGGAGGCGCAGAAAATCCCACCCCGGGGGGACCTTGCGATGCTTGCATCTTCAGGGCCATTTGGTCCTGATTCCACCGGGCCTGCGCCGCTTTTAATTGTGCCACGCCGGCCACCACCGCATTTACATCGCCGGCTTTCATACTCTCATTGACGAGCCGCCTAAGAACCGCGACACGCTGCCCCTCCGCGGCGACGGCCGCATTGTTGCGCTGGATGGCAATTTTCTCGATGGATGGCAGCAGGCCCATAGTAGCCACAACCGGCTGGAAATAGGGTGGAAATGGAGGCCAGGTTTTCTCCATTTGCAACCGAGCCTTCACCGCAGTCAAAGCCTGTTGCGCCGCCACCACCGCATTGGCATTGCCTGATTTCATGGATACGGCCGTTTGCGTATTAAGTGCCGATATTTCCGCTTGATCGGCCGCGAGCACTGCATTCCACGCTGCGGCAAGTTGCTGTTTCAGTATGGCTGCGCGGAATATGGCGGCGTTCGGCGTGTTGGCGGCCGGGGCGGAAAACACGGGCGGAATTCCCTGCAAGAATACAGTGCAAAAACTTGTCGCGAGAAATCCCAAAAGGATAGATCGTCTACGCAATTTTCCCATGGTGCGTTTCCTTTCCGTTGACAGTAAGACTTTGTAGTTAATATGGTACCGTCGCAGGGCGAATCACGCAAAGCGGATGACTACGGTATATAAATCGGGGATTTTCTGCAGGGCCTTTTGTTTCTGGGCTTTTGTTTCTGTTGTTTGTGTGTAGCATTTTTGCGTTGCAGGACTTAGAATCCCATCGAGCGTTTTTAGTCGTGCGGATTCGCTCCCCGCGGCGGGCAGTAACGGCATTGTGGCCGTGAGACAAGATGTTATGACACGGACGTTTGTTTTAATAAAGGCATTGCATGGAGCCTGAATTGGCGTTACCGGATTCCCTGGGCAATACTTCCATTGTCGGCCTGCAGTGGGGCGACGAGGGCAAAGGGAAGATTGTTGATCTTTTGACCCCGCAATTTGATTTTGCGATTCGCTGGAATGGTGGCAGTAATGCCGGGCATTCGGTGAAAGTGGGCGATAAAAAATATGCTTTTCATTTAATTCCCAGCGGTATATTGCATCCGCAATGCACCTCCGTTTTGGCCAATGGCGTAGTTATTGATCCGGTGCAGCTTTTGCAGGAAATGGATCAATTGGTCGGCCAGGGAATTGCGGTGGAAAATAATCTGCGCATCAGCAGTCAGGCACATGTGGTGATGCCCTACCATAAATTACAGGATCAGCTTTCAGAACAACGGCTGGGAGATAACAAAATTGGTACAACGGCACGCGGCATCGGCCCCTGCTACGCCGATAAAGCCGGGCGATCCATGGCAATCCGTATGGCGGATTTACTGGATGAAACGCGACTAGGCGAGAAATTGCAGCGTGTCACGGCGGAAAAAAATCTGCTGCTCAAAGGCGTTTATGGCGCTGCTGCTTTGGACTGGGAGTCGATGTTTGAACAATATCGCGGCTATGGGCAATTGTTGCAGCCTTATGTGTGTCACACGTCGGCGCTCCTGCACCGTGCCATGGACGATAAAAAGCGAATGCTCTTTGAAGGTGCCAACGCCGTACTATTAGATCTGGATCATGGGACGTTTCCATTTGTAACCAGCAGCAATTGCGGTACCGGGCTTTCCGCAGGTACGGGCGTGCCGGCCCAGGCGGTACAGACGGTACTGGGTATTGTGAAGGCATATTGCAGCCGCGTGGGTTCCGGCCCGTTTCCCACCGAGCAGGATAATGCCCTTGGCCAGCGCATCCGGGAGCGCGGAAATGAATACGGTACGACGACCGGGCGGCCTCGGCGATGCGGCTTTCTGGACCTTGTGGCGTTACGCTATGCGGCACGCGTCTGCGGCGTGACGGGTCTGTGTATCATGCTGCTGGATGTGCTTTCTACATTTGACACGCTGCGCGTCTGTACAAGTTATAAAATCAACGGGCAGGCCACTACCGAATTTCCTCCCGACGCCTATGAACTGCACAAGGCCGAACCGGTTTATCAGGAATTGGCCGGTTGGCATGAAACGCTGGATGATGTGAGAACGCTGGCCGATCTTCCCAGTAACGCACGTAAATATCTTGATGCGATTGCAAGTTATGTCAACGTGCCGATCCGAATTGTCAGTGTCGGGCCGGCCCGGCATCAAACGCTGATGTGTCCGGTGCGGTAGGCATGACGGTATAATTTATAAATGTTTTGGCGCAATGGATAAGAGGCGGGGCGTGATGAGCAATTCATCTTCAGATAAACAGTCGCAAAAGCGTGCTGATCCACAAATGCCGCAGCACGTTGCGGTGATTATGGATGGCAATGGCCGCTGGGCCAGGCGGCGGGGGAAACCCCGCACCGAAGGCCACCGCGCAGGAGCCGTTGCCGCGCGGGAAATTGTCGAACACGCCGCGCGACTGGGGCTCAAACAACTCACGCTTTACAGTTTTTCCATTGAAAACTGGAGCCGCCCTGTGGATGAGGTGAACACCCTCATGCGGCTCTATATAGAATACCTCATCAGTGAACGGCCGGTGATGCTGAAAAATAACATCCGATTCCGCCAGATTGGCCGCCGGGACGGCCTGCCGCCGGATGTGCTGGAAGAATTGGACCAGACCATAGCTGCGTTGGATCATAATACGGGCATGACCTTGTGTCTGGCGGTCAATTATGGTTCGCGCGCAGAAATTACGGATGCGGTACGAGCGATAGCATCTAAAGCGCAGGCCGGTATGCTTGATATCGGGGCCATCAATGAACAAACCATTGCGGATCATCTGTACACGGCAGGCATGCCCGATCCGGACTTACTGATTCGCACGGCAGGCGAAATGCGCGTAAGCAATTATTTGCTATGGCAAATCAGTTATGCAGAATTATTTGTCACGGATGTCTGCTGGCCTGATTTCACCGCCGCCGAGTTTGATCGCGCACTGGCGGATTACGCCCGCCGCGAGCGCCGCTTCGGCGGGTTAAACCCGACAGCATGACGGCGTTTTATTCCTCAACGCCATATTCTTTTATTTTGCGATAGAGCGTGCGCTCGCCGATACCCAGCAATTTTGCGGCGTGCTCGCGATTCCCCCCCACCATTTCCAATGTTTTCTGGATGGCCTCTTTTTCCAGTTCCGCCAGACTTACACCCGCGAGGCTGGTAATGGCGGTTCCGGTGCTGCCCGCTCCACTGAGGGTAATAGGTGCTAAAGCCGTCGAAGAGACGGTTTCCACTGAATAATGTCCGAGAATTTCCGGCGGGATATCTTCGACGGCCAGGCGTGGGCCGGCCGCCAGTGCAATCATGTTTTCAATAACGTTTTCCAATTGTCGGATGTTTCCTGGCCAATTATACGAAACCAGAATATCACGGGCTTGATTATCCATGCCGTCAACAGTCTTATTCAAGCGCTGCGAACTTTTCTTTATCATGTGGTTGATCAGCAGGGGAATATCTTCCCGCCGCTGCCGCAACGGCGGCAGAATAATGGTCGCACCTTTAATACGAAAATATAAATCATCTCGGAATTCGTGCTTGCGAACGGCCTCTTCCAAATCTTTATTTGTGGCGGCAATGAATCGGACATCCACATGTATGGGGTCATTGGTTCCCAGACGAACCACCTGCCGATCCTGCAATACACGCAGCAGCTTGGCCTGCATGGTCAGGGGCATATCTCCAATTTCATCCATGAATAAGGTGCCGCCGTCCGCATATTCAAACCGCCCCAGACGATCCGAGCGGGCATCGGTGAACGCACCGCGAACATGGCCAAAAAGTTCATCCTCCAGCGTGCTGTCATTTAGGCCAGCACAATTCAGGGCGACAAACCGCCCCGCATGGCGCCGGGAATTCTGGTGCAACGCCCGCGCAATAAGTTCCTTACCGGTACCGGATTCGCCCAACACCAGGACGTTAATATCCGTCGGCCCGATTTGCCGCACCAGTTGTAAGGCCCGTTGCATAGCCGGTGAATTGCCGATGATGCCCTCCATGCCATACCGCTCGTCCAGAGCCAACTTAAAATTCTCGTTCTGCCGTGCCATCACCACTTTTTCAGCAGCTCGCCTGATCTGGGCACGGATAAGATCCAGATCCAGCGGCTTTTCAATAAAATCATAAGCACCAGTACGCATGGCTTGAACGGCGGTGGAGACATCTCCATGGGCAGTAACAACAATGACCTGCGTTTCGGGACGCGTTTTGTGAACAAATTGCAGTAGCTCAAAACCATCCAGTGGATCATCCATGCGCAAATCGGTGATGACAAGATCGAATTCCCCTTCGACAAAATAGCGCTTGGCATCGATGAGGTTATGCGCCTGTTTTACACCATATCCGATGCGAGCGACGGCTTCACTTAAGGCATCGGCGTGGTCGATTTCATCGTCCACAACCAGTACACGAATTACAGGGTCTTTACTCATGTGATAAAAGATAGCCGCTGGCGCGGATGCTTTCCAGTGCCGAGCCGCCGGGCTTAAGCCGGGAGAGGCGGCAATTCTTCCCGTACAGCCTTGTTGTTGATATTGTTTTTCTTTTCCAGCTTCCATACGTTACACTACCTTTCAGGCGGTTTTTGTATTTGCTGTTTATGAGGGTTCTAGGCCATGTCTGACTCTTCTTCCGGCGGCGTAAAAGTTATGGGCTTGATCATCGTGGCGGTGATTGTTATTGGCGTTGGCTTCTGGTTGTTTCAAACCCCACCGGCCAGCCCGATCTTAAAATATCCCACCAGCCGCACGGCCCTGCTGCGACGTTACATGAACTTGGTAGCGCAGGGACGCACCCTAACGGTTCAAGAAGCGTACAAGCTCATTTCATGGCCCGTGCGTCAACAACATAAAAATCATCCGGGGCGCGTCTGGCAGACCATGGAAAATATGAACCGATATCTCACCGGACTTTTTGGCGACAACTGGGGGCCTGAGGCAAAAATTATTCCACCCTCGGATACCGCCAGTAATAAGTATGTTGTTACCGTGCGAACTGAGAAATTCCACTTTACCCTCGCACCGCAAAACAAATTAGCCTCCCCCACGCTGGGCGGCACTGAGCATTGGGGCATTGCGGCCATTCGAGAATTTCCGTTTACCGGAGGAGGGCAGGAACAGCACGTTGCAGCGGTAACATCTGTACTTGGTGCGGTAAACCCCGGCGCGGCAGCTAACGTAGGTGGAATTGCCGCAGCCTACAGCGAGGCAGACAATGGCACCGCCTGGCAGATTAAAGAGAGGTTACTGCCAACGGTAGAAGACCCCCATGCGGCGGCATTAAAGCAGTGCATTTACCAGTTATGGCCTGTAAGAAAAGACCCCACCGTCATATGGATGCTGAAAAAAATCAGCCACGACACGGCGTACGCCCCCAACATTCAAAATGACGCCAAGGCCGTCCTATCCGGCCGTGTGTCCAATGCCATTCTCATCGGCAATCAGGTAACGCATATTCATACCCCCCTGCCGACCGAACCGCCGTGAGTTATTGGGGCTTGATGGGCCGCTGCTCAACAACGGTAAGGTCAAAGCCCTCAAGGCCGTGAAGCTTTTTTGGCCGATTGGTCAAAATAATTAATTCCCGCAGGCCAAGGTCACGCAGGATTTGCGCCCCCATACCGAAATCCCGTCGCCCCATCGCAGTGGAAGCTTCGGCGGAATTAGCAGGCATTTCAGCTTTGCGCATTTCCCGCAACCGAGCCAAAAGCGCCAGGCCACGCGACTCCTGCCGCAGATACACTACAGCCCCCCTGCCGGCCTGTTGAATGATACGTAAAGAATTCTGCAGTTCGCTGCCGCTGTCGGTAAACGTAGCAGCAAACACATCGCCCAGTAAATGTTCGGAATGCACGCGTACCAGAACCGGATCCGTCTGAATAACCGATTTGCCCGTGGCGGGGTCGATAGCGCCCACACCGCCAGTGGTAATAGCTAGATGCAACAGCGGGTCATTGAGTGTTTCATAAACATGCAAATCAAAGGTGCCGAACGCCGTCTTTAGTTCCGTTGATTCAATGCGTTTTACCAGAGCATCGCGCTGCAGCCGATATTGAATAATATCTGCATTGCTGCACATCAGCAGGCCGTGTCTGCGGCAAAACTTCTCCAACTCCGGCAGCCGGGCCATGGTGCCGTCTTCCGACATAATTTCAATGATCACACCGGCCGGATATAGTCCGGCCATTTTTGCCAGATCCACCGACCCCTCTGTTTGCCCCGCCCGCTCCAGCACGCCGCCGGGTCTGGCGTTCAATGGGTTAATGTGTCCTGGACGGCAAAGATCATCCGGGCCGCATTTGGGGTTAATCAGCGTTTGGATGGTCAGTGCACGTTCCGCCGCTGAAACGCCGGTTGTAATTCCCAATCGCGGATGAGCATCAACGGAGACGGTAAAGGCGGTGCCTAATGGTGCCGTGTTATAAGCGGCCTGCGGATACAAGGCCAGCCGGCGGCAGTCTTCAGGAGTCATGGCAACGCATAAAACGCCCCGCGCTTCTTTAAGCATAAAATTTACAATCGCGGGTGTAATAAACTGTGCCGCACAGACCAAATCACCTTCGTTTTCACGGTCTTCATCGTCCACCAGAACAATCATTTCACCCCGTTTTAACGCGGAGAGCACATCTTGAATGGGAGCAAATTGCATGATCAGATTATCTCCACCGATATTCCGCTAACTCCGCATCGGCCTGCGGCATATCGCCGGGCACGAGCGTTGGCATGGACGTTATCATAACGCAGTTTTAATGGGTCAAAAGAAATTGCCTGCCGCGGAATAGTCTCCTCGACAGGCAATTTTATTCGTCCAATAACCCACGTGCGGTCTTAACTGGGGTTACAGGCTTTAAGTTGACCGCTGGAACACGTCGGAGGCGTGGCGACCTGCATTCCCTGCGGAGATTCCAAGGGATACCACTTCGAGCCTTTCTTGGGGCTGCGTACCAAAATTCCGCCACCTTGCATGGCCATTTGCATCATGGCAAAATTAGGCGGTTGGTCCTTGGCCTTCGGGCTGCTCTGCTGCGTTTGAAGTTGTTCCATCGCTTTTTTAGCCTGAGGCGAATATTTTTCGAGATAGGCCAGAATCTTATCTGAGCATGATGCGCAGGAATAGTATTCCGCCCAAACGAGCGTCGGTTTGCCTGTCTTACCGATTAATGGCGGCAATTTGGATCGCGCCAGAACCTGAACGCTGCTATCCGAGGTGTCATAATAATAGGCTGTTGTCGGGCCGTAATTATTGCTGTGGAACATTGTCCGGACAATAAAAGCGATAGCCACAATAGCCACCACGGCTGCAATAATGCTCATCACTGCAGAATTTTCATTTATAGTGTTCCGAAAATTTGATGGCTTGAGCTTTTCTTTCCAGTTGTAGGGGAGAATCATATAAGGCACCTTCCTAAAAAAACTACACCAATCGCTTGCACACAAAAGGCCCGAATAATGGGCCAAAATAAAGCTCTAAATCTCTGCGCCGCGGAGTTGCCGGGCACGGATTAATATCCGCCCCGATCTCGCATGTCCATGACTTTAACACGTTTTTATTAAATTACAAGTTATCAATCGCGGATATTCTCAACGCCGGAAGTAACCCGATACCTCTGGCGTACAGCGTACCGCGACATTCCCCGAAAATTGGTCAATGAAATTGAGCGTGATCAAGTCGAAGCCGTGATGGCATGACCCAATTCGGCCAAGTCTTGACCCCCGGCAGACTACGCCTGCCCCTGGCGGCATTCGACTAACATGATGAAAGCGATCGTCAGAATAAAGACCGATGGACATAAAGATGAATGGCTACCGAGCACTTTAAGTTTTTTTCATAATGTGTTAAGCTAATAGTCAAATCGGGGCGTAGCGCAGCCTGGCTAGCGCACTTGACTGGGGGTCAAGGGGTCGCAGGTTCAAATCCTGTCGCCCCGATTATCTGGCGGAATCAGACCGCTGGTGAGCACATCGAAGGGTTTTCGCATTGAAAAATCAAGCTTTTCTTCTTTTAACGTCAAGTTCAAACAGACAATTTCCAGAAGCTGCCGCTTTTCCTGACTTTCCGCTGTAAGCCATTTCTCTTTCAGGCTTTGCGAAAGTTCAAACACTTTCAACGCCAAATCCCCGTGTTCATCCCGGCCCCGGCCTTGGGCCTGCAATTGCAATTCCAGACTCGCCAGGCGATCCCGCAATTCGGTATCCTTAGCCGCGTAAGTATCGGTGGTGATTTCTTCCATGATCCGCAAATTCAATAGCCGGTCCCGGAATTGCTTGGCTTGCGTAATCTGCCGCTGTAAATCCTTGGCTGTATCTTCCGTTTCGCTCCGTTGCTGTTTGGACCAGGCCAGCAGGCTTTGCTGGAACCAGTGTCGGAGATCATCGGGCAGGCGGATGCGATCAAACAGGGCCAGCACCTGCACGTCCAGTGCGTGTTCCGTCAGGCGAATGCGGGGATGGCCCGGCGCGGTGTACTTGCTGCATCGGTAATACACATACTCTTTTCCGGTTTTCTTTTTCGTCACCGATTCCCCGGTAATCACCGCGCCACAGTGCCCACAGGTTACCAGGCTGCCCGCATATGTGAGATCATGACCTTGGTATCGCTTGCCGCCCAGTAGAACCTGTACACGGTCAAAGGTGGCCCGATCCACCAAGGGCTTATGTTTTCCGGCATACCATTGATCCTGGTATCGCACTTCCCCGATGTACGCCCGATCCCGCAGGATGGAATGGATCTTGCTGCGGGTCCACTGGGGCATGGTATCAATGTACGTGATACCCTCGGCTTCCAGCTTTTTCCGCATACTGTCGATGGTATGGCTTTCATAGGCGTACATCTGGAACAGGCGTTTTACTTTCGGGGCCTGTTGCTCATCCACTTCGATCAACCCCCGGCCATCAATTCGGATATTCCGGTATCCGTGGGGCGCTGCACCGCAGAACAATCCGCTTTGCACTCTTCTGGCATGGCCCTCCCGTACATCCAACCCTTGCTGTTCCGTGGTGTAGCTGGCGAACATGGCCAATTGCCGCCGCATCATTCTGCCGGCCGGGCTATTGTCGGTAGGCTGGCTGGTGGAAATGAAGGGAATGTGGTATTCCGATTCCAGCCTTTCAAGTTCAATGTAGTCATACAGATTCCGGGCTGCCCGATCCACTTTGTAGAAGAGCAGGCCGTCTATCTCGGCAGCGTGTTCCATGGCGTAGGTAATGAGTTCCCGGAAGGTTTTGCGTTCATCCCGCCGGGTGGCTGTTTCGGCGATGCGGTACAGCTTTGCAATAGTGCCATCATGCCGCTGAGCATAAGCTCGCAGGGCATCTTCCTGTACATCCAGTGAAAAGCCTTCACGTTCCTGTTCCCGACTGCTGACCCGTGCTAATGCTACATACCGTTTCATGCTTGTTGACCCCCGACAAGACCCCAAAGAGATTACCGACATTCAATAGAATGCCAATGGCATCTTCCGGCGTCAAGGGTTGAGCATAATAAGGTTGCCAGACACGTAGCGTCGAGGCAATCAGATCGGCGGTGATCCATGCGGGTAAACCGGCAGGCACAGCCCGCGCTGCGGCATCAGGATCAACCCGCCGGTCAACCGGTGCGTTGGCCACCTTATCTTTGGAGAATCGATTGACGCGTTGCATAACCATCCCGCACTTCAAACATCCGTCTATCGCACTGCGTGAAGCCAGCCCGCAGGCCTACGCGAATAAGGTGGCCGCCGGAACACACAAACTCCCCGGCCAGGACACCCTAGCATCATACGAACACAGTATGGCATTGTCATTAACAAAGTCAATGTCATTATTACAGTTATATGGCGTTGCACCGCCATTCGGCCTGATGCACAACTGTCTTACCAAAGCTAAACGGAAATATGGCGCGGGCATCGCGGTTGTTGCCGGCCATGGCACAACCCGCACGCCTCTGTCGCCGGCGGGGCGACTTGCAACTCTCCTCCCACATCAAACGGTGGGAGCGCTACGCGGCCGTTATTGCGGCTTGTGGGACCGCCACACCTGCGACCATCCCGATCCCGTCGCAAGGGGCCGTGGCCACGCCCACCAAGACCAGCCGCAGGCCCGCACGATGGCGTTGCCCAAAGGGCGCAATGCACCCAGGCGGACATTTTAACTTTGGCGTGACACGGCCTGATGCACAACTTGCCCAGCGATCGGCGACCCTGTAGACTTTGTTCGTTATGGCCAAACGAACCAAACCAGCAAAGACCGCCAAGAGCGCCGACAGGCCCCTGACCGTCCAGAGAACCTATCGGTTCAATACCGAACTCTTTGAATCCTTTGAAGAGGATTGCGCCCGGCACTTGGCCAATCCCAAGCTGGTGCTGGAGGCGCTGATTCTGCACTGGCTGGAAGGTGACGCCAAGGCCCGAAGTGCCATCGCGATGCGTCATCGCCAACGCTTTGGATTATCTTCCCAGGACCAGTAATTCCCGCATCGGCATCGGCCCCCACGATCACCAAGGCACCACGCCGCGGCAACGCTCCAACCGGCGGCATCAATCGTGTAATTACCATGCTTTGTCCTCGGCTTGTGCCGGGCAACCGTCGCGCCCTCGGCTATGTTCCACTTCGCTCCGTCACGCCGGATTGCTCCGGCTCCAACCGGTACAAAGCACTGGCCGAAACACACTTCAGACCGCCCGCCTTGGCTTCCCGCCCTCTGACGTGGAAGGCCAAGGTGCGTCCCGATCTATCGGGATTGTGGACGCAACCGGATGGACGAATGGGAGGGTGTTGAAAGCTCCCCCCGCTGGCATTGGCGAGGTAACAACAACCGACCGGCGCGACGTTTCGAGGCGGTTCCGAATCGCCGGTGGAGCTTCCTCGGCAGCCCCGTCGCCCATGATCCATGGCGAAGTCAATGCCAAGTTGCCGAGGGGCGCTTCACCTTGGCTGACTTGGTTCGGTGGATGGTTTTGCCGCGCCCCATGGCACCGACACATTGGCGTTCCGCACCGTTGCCCGCCGTCCCGTGTCGGCACATGGCCACGCCATCAAGAAGGATAATGGTTCTCTCCCGCGCAGGCTTTTCGCGCTGCTTGTCGCGTGGGCCAATGGCTCCCGGCGATGCCGACGATCCGCGCCAACAGGCTGTCAAGCAGGCCCTGTTCTTTCCCCGATCAAGCCGACTAAACAACCGCCAAGGTTTCCCGGAACAC
>JAJZDN010000098.1 GCA_021805985.1 Planctomycetota bacterium
TAAATCTAAAAGCAAGAGCAATACAATATATTACAAAAGATTTTAGTGGCTACACGCAAACGCGAAAAACTCATGTAAGTCATTGTATATAAATGAGTTACGTCAAAAGTGGTTTGGAACATCCGTTGAAATTCACGACCGCCCGCGACCTGCTTAACGAATTCGATTTCCATAAATTATTTGTTCAACAGTTGGGCTGGTCCAATCCGCCATCCCCCAAGCCGGTTAACATGTCCGTCAATGGCGTCGAACTCGTCCGTCGGCAGATTGCCGATCTTTCGGGCGTGGGTGTTTATGAAATTAAATCGCAAACCATCCCCGACGCCAAAATTCGCGCTTCCATCCACCGCGAAATTGCCAAAATCCAGTATGAGTGCCTGCTGATTTTCCTGGATTCCAACGGCGCGCAAAGTCTCTGGCACTGGGCCAAACGCCAGGACGGCAAAAGCGTTTCACGGGAACATCTGTTCACGAAGGGGCAACCGGGCGATCTGTTTATCAGCAAAATCAGCGCTATGGTCTTTGAACTTTCAGAATTTGATTCTGATGGCCGCGTCGCTCTGATGGAAGTTTCCGACCGTATAAAAGCTGCCCTGGATGTCCAGCGCGTTACCAAACGCTTCTTCACGGAATTTCAAAGTATTCACGACAGCCTCGTGGACCTGATTACCGGCATCGCCGATGATCATGACCGCCGCTGGTATGCCTCCATCCTGCTTAATCGCCTGATGTTCATCTACTTCCTGCAACGCAAAGGTTTCCTGGATTACAGGAATAAAAACAGCCGCGATGGCAATGTTCTTTACCTCCAGGAAAAACTCGCTGATTCCCAGCGTGCGGGGCCAAATCAGTTCTATCGCCGATTTCTGCACCTGTTGTTCTTTGAAGGTTTTGCCAAGCCGGAAGAGAAACGCAGCGCTGACGCACGTCAGGCGCTGGGGAATATCCGCTACCTCAATGGCGGCCTGTTTCTGCCGCACCGCATCGAAACGGAAAATAAAAACATCACCATCCCCGATGAATTTTTCCAGCAGTTGTTAAAACTGTTTTCCGATTATTCCTGGAATCTCAACGATACGCCCGGTGAAAATGACCGGGAAATAAGCCCGCATGTTCTGGGTTATATATTTGAGAAATATATTAACCAGAAGGCGTTCGGCGCTTATTACACCCGCCCGGAAATCACGGAATATCTTTGCGAACGCACGATCCATCAGCTTATTCTCGATGCTGTTAATACCCCGCCGGAAACTCCCCTGCTGCCCGGAGTCAAACGCCGGGCTTATGAATCCGTCGCCGATCTGCTTATTGATCTCGACGCGCCGGTTTGCAACAAACTGATCTTTGACGTGCTGCCGAGTTTATCACTTTTGGACCCCGCCTGCGGCTCCGGGGCGTTTCTTGTGGCGGCCATGAACACGCTGATTAACATTTACTCCGCCGTCACCGGCCGCATCAAATTCCTGCATAACCGGGAGCTTTCCGCGTGGCTGGAGAAAACGGAACGCGAACATGCCAACATTGCTTATTACATCAAAAAACGCATCATCACCGACAACCTTTTTGGCGTGGATATTATGGAAGAAGCTACGGAAATCGCCCGCCTGCGGCTGTTTCTGGCATTGGTGGCGTCCGCGGAAACTGTTGACCAATTGGAACCGCTGCCCAATATTGACTTTAATATTCTGCCCGGCAATTCGCTTATTGGTCTGCTGGGCGTGGATGAGCATTCCTTTGAGAAAAAAGAAAGCCAGGGCAATCTTTTCCGCCAGAGATCCTATCGCGAAATATTGGAAGAGAAAAACCGCCTCATTGAAAACTATCGGCATACCGCCACCTACGCCGATGATCTTTCCGCGTTGCGCAATGACATCGACGGAAAAAAGCACGAATGCGTAGCCGTGCTGGACGACATGCTGCTGGATGAATTTGAGCAACTTGGCATCAAATTCGAGCAGGCCGTGTGGAACCCGGCGGCCGGTGCCGGCAAACAAACGGAAAGCCCCAGCGAGCCGGCGGGTTCATCCCGCCGGGCAAAAAAACGATCCCTGAACATCCAGGATATCCAGCGGCTCAAGCCCTTCCACTGGGGTTTTGAATTCGACAAAGTGCTCAATAATCGCGGCGGCTTCGACGCTATTATCACCAATCCGCCATGGGAGGTTTTCAAGCCCAACGCCAAGGAATTCTTCCTTGATTATTCTGATCTGGTAAGCCGGAAGAAAATGCTGATCCATGATTTTGAGACCGAACAGGCGCGCCTGCTTAAAGACGACCCCGACATTCGCGCGGCCTGGCTGGAATACCTTTCCGATTTTCCCTATGTAAGCAGCTATTATCGCTCAGCCGTGCAGTTTCAAAATCAGATCAGTGTGGTCAATGGCAAAAAGGCCGGCACGGATATCAATCTTTACAAACTCTTTACCGAACAATGCCGAAATCTTTTGCGGCCCGGCGGCCTGTGTGGCATTGTTATCCCGTCCGGTATTTACACCGATCTGGGGGCCAAGCAATTGCGGGAAATGCTTTTTGGGCAAACCCGCATCACCGGCCTGTTCTGCTTTGAAAACCGCAAGGAAATCTTTGAGGGCGTGCACCGCAGCTTCAAATTCGTTGTCCTCACGTTTCAGAAAGGCGGCGTAACGGGGCAATTTCCCGCTGCGTTTATGCGGCATGACGTGCAGGAACTTGAGCGATTTCCCCAACATGGCGCTGTACCCATTGCGATTGATCTGGTGCGGCGGCTTTCGCCGGATTCATTATCTGTTATGGAATTCAAATGTGATCTGGATGTGCAGATTGCCGAGAAAATGCTGCAGTTCCCGCTGCTGGGTGAAAAACTGGAAGGCGTCTGGAATGTGCGATTCTCCTGCGAATTCCACATGACCAACGACAGTTATCTATTCAAGACCGAGCCGGGGAAAGGTCGCCTGCCGTTGTATGAAGGGAAAATGATCTGGCAGTTTGATCACAAGCTGGCCCCGCCGCGTTACTGGGTGGATGAAAAAGAAGGCCGCGCCGCGTTGCTTGGCCGCGAAAAGGACACCGGCCAGAAGCTGGATTATCAGGATTATCGGCTGGGGTTCAGGAATATCGCAAGTAATACAAATGAACGAACACTTATCGCGACCGTAGCACCGCCTGCATTCTGCTCGAATAGCTTTCAGACAGCTCTCGGCGAAGGTTGGGACACCAAGGCTCTTGTGGCAGCGCAAACCGGCGTGTGGATCGCATCGCTTCTTAATTCATTGCTTCTGGATTACACGATCCGCCAGCGCGTTTCGGCGAATATAAATTTCTTCTACGTCTACCAACTTCCCGTGCCCCGTCTGACCGAAAAAGACCCATCATTCGCCCCGATCGTGGAACGTGCCGCCCGACTGATCTGCACCACGCCGGAATTTGATGCTCTGGCCAAACAAGCCGGCCTGAAAAGCCACAAAGACGGCGTAACCGACCCGCAGCAGCGCGCCAAACTCCGCGCCCAACTCGACGCCCTGATCGCCCATCTCTACGGCCTAACCGAAAATGAATTCTCCCACATTCTCTCCACCTTCCCGCTGGTGCCGCAGGAAACTAAAGACGCCGCGCTGGCCGAATTCCGCGGCGATATGGGAGAAGGGGCGGCACGCATTAGTCCGGACAAATTAGGGTAAGAGAACGCTATCATGTTGTTCATTCTAAATCAGGAAACATGGAGAAGCCTAAAATGACCCAATCGGAGCAAATCCTTAAGCAATCGTTGGACATCCTTGCCGGGCTGCGTTCGGCGCTTGATGGCGCGAAAAATCAGCCGCCCCCTGACCCGCAGGCAGCGGCAGCGTTCGAGCGTTTCGTTCGCGTGCTTAGTTCTCTCGAGGCTCGCCTGCGGTCGACCGATTCCGCCCTGGTTCCATTTGGCAATCTGCAGCTACTGCCTAACCAGTTGAACGCCTTGTCGAACATTTTCAATAGTTTCCTCCAGAACGCTGGGCAGTGGCAGCAATTAAACAACCAAATCGATCAGGTTTTGGCAGTTCTGGTGTACTTTCCGATCATGGTCGCTGACACCGCGGCCATCCAATATACCGCCACCCTTGCTGATTTCATGAAGTTCCGTGACCAGGCGATAAAACAAGCAGAGGACCGGGCCGCGAAGATGGAGGATCGTGTAAAGGCGCTTGACATCTCGGTGAGCACGGCTGATGCTCGAGTCAAGGATATTCAAAGTCAGGTAATCCAAGAAAAGTCCCGACTGGACCCGATAATAACTGCGGCGCAGGGGCAGATAGCAAAGCTGATGGAAGCTGAGCAATCGCATTTCAGCGACGCCGAAAAACAAAGGACAAAAATTACCACGGAGAACGAAGCCAAACGGGACGCGGAACACAAGGCCAGGTTGACAGAGCTTTCGACAAAATTCGAGCAGATGGTTGCGGTAAATCAGAAGACAATTTCCGAGCTGATCGAATCCAGCCGCAAGACCACGGATGTAGCCGTGGCCGACCTTTCGACCCAGCTAAAAGAGGCTAAAAAGATTGTAGGACTGATTGCCAACACCGGAATGGCCGGGCATTACCAGATCATCGCCAATCGTGAGTGGAGGTGGATGAATTACATGCGTTGGACCGCCGGAGGCTTTTTTGTCGCAGCGATCGCGGCTATCGTTTTCCTGATCGTGGCGGTACATTCCCCCCAGATCGACTGGGAAATGGTGGTCTTTAGGTCCGCATTGGTGGCCGTCGTCTTGATACCCGCGTTTTATTTCGCGCGCGAATCTGCGCGACACTCAAGGCGGGAGGCTCATAACCGGCGAATCGAGCTAGAGCTTTCGGCGCTCCGGCCCTTCATCGAGGGGCTGCCGGAAAAAGAGGCGCAAGAAATCATCAAAAAGAAGGCTGACCAGTATTTCGGCCAAGAGCCACAAGAGGAACGGGATGAAGCCAATCTTTTGCGGAACGTGTCTGTCCCAGGTGACCAATTCCTCAAGGTTCTCACCGAGGTCCTTGCGGCAGGGCGCGGGAAATAAGCGAAAAAGAATTAACCCACATCCTTACCGCCTTCCCGCTGGTGCCGCAGGAGACCAAAGACGCCGCGCTGCGAGAATTTAATAATTCTTGAACCACCAGTGTTGCTATTTGTTTGGTATTTGTTAGGATACTTAAATTATAATAGGAGAAGGATTTTATGTCCGCACCACCAAGCGATACCAGATGGGAGGCAACAGAACACACTTTGGCCAAAATTGCCATACTGCGTGCCTACCTCCAAGCCTGGTTCGCAATTCTCGGCCGGGCAGTCGCAACGGACATGTTGTACATTGACGGGTTCGCGGGACCGGGCATCTATCAGGATGGACAGGAAGGGTCCCCGGTGATTGCGGTAAAGGCGGCGTGCGAGGCTCGGGCCAGGGCCGGGGAGGAGTGGAAAGCAAAAATAATTCGGATGATATTCGTAGAACTTGATAAGAAGCGATTCGGGAGCCTGCAATCGCACCTTAAAAAGTTTGAGACATTGCCCGGTCTAAAAATACAGTTGGTCAACGACGAATTTGCCCCCACATTCAGTACGGTCAAACAGCAGCACAAGGATGCCTTCATATCGTCCATGCCTTTTTTTGCTTTTCTTGACCCATTTGGTGTCAAGGGCGTGCCGTTTCAAACAGTACGAGACATGCTAGCGAGCCAGCGATCTGAGGTTTTTCTGTTGCTGGATGCCGATGGTATGGAGCGTATCCGGAAGGCCGGTGTCGCGGCGGGACATCAGCGAGTTTTGGACACGGCATTTGGCAGTGCCGTCTGGTCCGAGATTTCCTTCCCGGGGGATGCCAAATCGAACGCTCGAAAACTCCTGGCCGCCTACCGCCAGCAGCTGCGCCAGGCCGCAGGGGTCAAATTCACCTTTCCTTTCGAAATGCGCCGAAACAACGGAGTCGCCAGCTATCACTTGCTATTTGCCACGAACCATATAAAAGGTCTGGAAAAAATGAAGGAGGCGATGCAAAAAGTGGACAAAAATTTCATATTTACTGACGGAAAAACTGGGCAAAACTTTATGTTCGCCACGGACGAGCCCGCCGTCCTCGCACGCGACGCGGAAGATTATTTCAATATGCAATGCTCCGGCCGAGAAAGAAGCTATGATGATCTCAAGGCGTGGATATTGCAGGAGACACCGTATACGCGAGCCGAAAAGATCTTGAACGCAATAAAGGGCCGCAAGGGAATTGCCTCGGTAACGATCGGTGGCAAGGTGATGGAAGTCGGAAACAAACCGATCCAATGGGAACAGACCGGAAAAATTATATTTCGAGACCAACTGCAACCTCCTGAAAAAGGGCTTTTTGAGTAGGAACCCTGCTATGCCGAAAACCAGCAAAATTGAATGGACAGAATTTACCTGGAATCCCGTAACCGGGTGTTCACGAATCAGTGAAGGGTGCCGGCACTGTTACGCCGAGCGAATGGCCGCCCGGCTTTATGCCATGGGCAATCCGCGATACCGCAACGAATTCGAGGTTACGCTGCATCCGGATTTGCTGGACCTGCCCCGCCGCATGGCCAAGCCACGCGTCATTTTTGTCAATTCCATGAGCGATCTATTTCATGATAAAGTTCCAGACGATTTCATTCGGCGGATCTTTGACACGATGGCCCAATGTCCTCAGCACACGTTCCAGGTTTTAACCAAGCGTAGCCAACGGTTACGTCAGATTGCGCCGCAACTGCCTTGGCCGGAGAATGTTTGGATGGGGGTCAGCGTGGAAGATCAGCGGGTTGTTTCGCGCATTACGGACTTGGCTGCGGTTCCGGCGCACGTGCGATTTCTTTCGCTTGAGCCGCTGCTGGGACCGCTGGACAATTTGGAATTATCCGCCATAGACTGGGCCATTGTCGGGGGCGAATCCGGGCCGGGCGCGCGGCCCATGCAAGAGGCGTGGGTAGAATCGATTCGATGTCAGTGTGAAAGTAATGGTGCCGCCTTCTTCTTCAAGCAATGGGGTGGTGTAAACAAACGCGCAACGGGGCGAATACTCAACGGCAGAACCTATGATCAGATGCCCAATAAAATGGGAATAATGCCCTCGACAGAGCCACGCCAGCGGATAAGTCGGGTATCGCGGAAGGTGGACACGTCCGCCTCGCGAGGGCATCGGAGTACCCCTGCTCACCGCGCCATTGCGCTGCCTTTACTGACTGTCTAAAAGCATTCGTGGCCACCGGTGGATAAATCCACCGGCTAACATATACGCGCATCGCATCGTTGTGTTTTATTTATTTCGGCGCATGTTAGCCGGCACATTGATGTGCCGGGGCGGGCACGATTGCGGCCTTTATTGCATAGCAGTTGTCGGGCTTTTGCGGCACCTAAGCCGCCTCGGAAGATTCCAACAGAGACCTTGCTGAAACTTTCATCGGCAAAACAATCGCTGCGGAGCCAGTTTTAATTCTTATTGTCTCCGTTTAATAATTAAGGGCCTTGATTTCCTGGAAGGCTTTGGCGAACAGTGGGGTTTTTTTCAGTTCGGCAGGGGCGATTCTGGGGTCGTGCTTAAAAGGGTTGTAAAGCGGATCGCCGACATACGCGATGCGCCATCCTACCTCTGGGGTGGTAAGAAAATAGACTTCGCTTTGCGTAAATTTTCCGGAAAGTAACAGCGGAAAAAATACCGACGGTTTGGGAAAGGCCTGTAAATACGGCTCGGCCACCGCGCCCAGCGTGCCTACCACGCCGTGTTTAAGCATGTTGATGCACCATCCGGTATCGGCTGGATTATGCAGCGTGGTAAGTTCAAAACTTGCCACGTGGTAGCCTACGCATCCGGGCAGCCATTGGCATGAATCGACGTAATGATGCACCGAATACCAGCCGCAATACAGCGCGGCCCGCGGGCAGTTTTTTGCCTGCAATAATGCGGGCGTGTCATTAAGTACCACATTGATGGCGGCATTTTTTTTGATGTATCGGGCGGTCACACGAATGTCATGATCAAATATCGAATAAGGGTCCGTGCTATGTAAGCCGCGGGCGTCAAAATAGGCCACTCCGTGCAGGCCATGGTGTTGTACTGTAACGGACGTGCGGATGATACCGATGACCATTTCCGGCGTCAGGCCGTCCAGCCGAGATACCATCATCGCTCTGGGGGAGCCGTTGATAAGGCTGGATTCATGCCAAAGCGGGAGATAATCAGGATTCACCTGTGGCTGCAAGGGGGGCGTGGTATGGTACCAGAGCATCATAAGGTCGTTATCCAACGCCGTGCTGCGGCCATGCTGGGAAAGATACGTTCGATCGGCAAGTAACTCATCGGTTAAGCCGACCAGACCAAACACGTGAAACTGCAGCAGTCGCATTTTTTTACGATTCGCCAACTGATCCCGATGCACGGCAAGCTGCTGATACTTTTGCATTTCCGCAGCAACCCAGGCGCGTTGCGTTCTCAGGGATTCCCGTTGTGCCATGGCCTTAAGGCTGTGGCCGTGCACGTGAATCATACTGGCCATCCCACCCGAGCCGAAATAGGTGGTAAGGAGTTTCAGAAATTTGTGCGATGCGACACGCCTGGCTGCCGCCGGCAGATGTTGGTAGTGTTGAATCGCGGCGCTGGCGGCCATCCGAAATTGTGCTAATTCAGTCACTGCGTAAGACGGTTGATGTTGTGCCGGTGCTGGGGGTGGCCCAGCCGGGGCAGTGGCTGCCGGTGCCAGGGCCTGCATTTGTGCTGTTCCGCGGCGCAGTTCACCGGCGCATTGATTCAACTGTGTTTCCACGCTCGCCAGTTCCCGCATATTATCTGCCGAGGGCATCCGCGGCTCAACGCGCAGCGGAATTCCATAGGTGGTTACCAGACATTTAATCTGCGTGGCTAAATGGCGTTGCCGGAGAATTTCTCTGATGGCACGGGCGATACGCAATGTGTAATAGGCCGCGGGCACGTCATTGACGTTATGGTTGGTCAAATTCAGCACGATCAGATGAGTGGCGGGAATATTCCGGGCCTTGATGTAGTATCTGGCCACCTGCCAGGACCCGGGAATATTTCCGTTGACAATCACTGCGATTTGCCGGGGTGTAAGGGCCCAAGTCAAGCTGGCCGGCTGCATTATACATCCCAGAACAACCAGCAGAAATATCCAGTACATCGGTCGGGATCGGAAGCTGCCGGAACAGCAGGAAACGCGCATGTGGATTACTCCGTTTGGCTATCAGCTTTCAGAGAGAAAATTCATCGCCAGTGCGGACAAAATGCTAATTCCCGTCGCCACGGCTGAATCGGGAAATTCATACTGCGGATTATGCAGCATGGGGTAGGTTTTGCGGCCGCGCGGGCGCGTGCCAAGAACAAAAAAGCATCCGGGTACACGCCGCAGGTAATAAGCAAAGTCCTCACTCCACAGAAATGGCTGATCCAACACCTGCACATTTTCCTCGCCTAAAGCACCAGCAGCCGTGCGATGAAAAAAATCATACGCGGAGTTGTTGTTAATGGTTGCCGGTGTGCCGCTGGTTAATTGCACAACCGCCTGACAGCCATGAACTGCCGCTACCGCCCGGCTGACTTCGCGAATTAGAGAAAGGGTCTGTTTGCGTACGGCCGGCGTAAGCGTTCGCAACGTACCGCTGAAACTTGCACAATCCGGCACCACATTGCTGGCCTGCCCGGCATTAAAAGTTCCAACCGTGAAGACCACGGTATCGGTGGGGGCGATTCGCGAATTAATCGCCGATGAGATTTCCGCCATCAGGGTTGCAGCACACTGAATCGGATTTTTTCCTTTGTGCGGATAGGCCGAATGCGTGCCCACGCCGCGGATCTCAATAACAACCGTATCCACTGCCGCCAGCAGACAGCCGCTGCGCGATGCGACCTGCCCGACCGTAAGTTCCGGCCAGCCATGGAGGCCGAAGATCGCCTGCACGGGCGGTGAATCCAGAACATGATCCTCGCACATCCGCAAGGCCCCGTTGCGGCCCTCTTCCGCGGGCTGAAAAATCAGCTTGACCCGTCCCGCGAGTTTGTCGCTTTGACTCGCCAGATATGCCGCCGTTCCCAGCAAAACCGCCATGTGGCCATCATGGCCGCAGGCGTGCATACGGCCGGGCCGCCGGCTTTTCCAAGCGACGTTAGTAGCTTCGGTCACCGGTAACGCATCCATATCCGCCCGCAGCGATACGCATCGGTCGCCATCGCCAATTTCCGCCAGAATGCCCGTTCCGCCGGCTAAACCGCGTTGAAACCGTACGCCCAGTCGCGTCAATTCCGCCGCCACCAGATCGCTGGTTTCCCGTTCTTCATACGCCAATTCCGGAATTTGATGCAATTGGTGCCGAAGTTTGACGGCATTGCGCACGAAGCGATCAGTCGGAGCGCCCTTGTGAGATATTGATTTACGCATAACAACACCAACGTGCAACCTAGCCGTTAGCACGGGATTTTGCAAACCAGTGCATCCCGTGCATCCCGTGCCGCTCCTCAGTGCTTCACGAGAGCTTGCTATGCTGTGCCCGCGTTCCTATTATGCAGCGGGGCCGGGTTATTGCTTGGGAACAGCAGATGTCCAGTACCGCTTTCAGTAAAGCCAAGGGCGGCAACACGGGATTACCAGCTCCCGACCAGGTCTGGAAACTTTATTGTATCGAGGCCTTTCTTCTGGGCTGTTTCATGCTTTCCGCCACCGGGGCCACAATCCTGATGGAATCTCCAAAATCCATCATTTCCTATCTGGTGGTGTCACCTTTTCTCCGTCGGGTGGTCATTGGCTCTGCCATGGGATTAACCGCGGTGGTCTTGATTTACTGCCCCTGGGGTAAACGTTCCGGTGCGCACATGAATCCGGCATTTACCTTAAGTTTTCTGCGGCTTGGAAAAATAAAACCGCGGGATGCGTTGGGGTATATGGTCGGGCAATTTGTGGGCGGAGCGACAGGAATGATGCTGGCAGGCTTTATGTTTGGGCCGGTCGTGGCTGCGCCTCCGGTGCATTTTATTGCGACAATTCCGGGTACAGACGGTGTCGCGGCGGCGTGGGGGGGCGAATGTGTTATTTCATTTATTCTCGTGGCCACGGTATTACTGGTGAATCAGTTTCCCGCGCTGGTGACGCGCACGGGCCTGTTCTGCGGTGCGTTGATCGCCTTGTTTGTCATCTTTGAGGCACCGCTCTCCGGGTTCAGCATGAATCCGGCGCGCACATTCGGCTCAGCCATTGTGGGTAATATCTGGACGGCATGGTGGATCTATTTCACGGCACCAGTCGTGGGAATGCTGGGCGCGGTTGAGGTGCACCATTTTTTGACGGATGATCTTTCCAAACTGTGCCTGCGATTG
Organism: Planctomycetota bacterium; assembly: GCA_021805985.1. Classification (GTDB taxonomy): domain Bacteria; phylum Planctomycetota; class Phycisphaerae; order WQYP01; family WQYP01; genus JAMDCX01. The sequence goes on from JAJZDN010000098.1 coordinate 11,312, forward strand.
AATCACAGTAATAAATACCCCACCCTGCATCCTGATACCATTTCCGACGTTACCACCACCCCTGCGGAGCGGCCTGTCGGAGCCAGGCGCAGCAGGGGTGCGGGTAACTCGGCGGCGCGAAATTGTAAGCCTGCTTCCGCCGGCGTTTTGGTATCG
>JAJZDN010000099.1 GCA_021805985.1 Planctomycetota bacterium
GAGCCAGTTAATGTTTCTGTACCAGTGCTGGAGTTGGTCAGAACATTGGTGGTGCCCGCGCCGCTGGTGGTAATGGCGTTGGCGATGGTGCCGCCGGAACCAGTATAGGCCAATGTGCCGCCCCCAAGGGTAACGGCACCAGACGTTGCCCCAAGGTTGGAATCTGCCGAGACGCTTAGCGTACCGCCATTGATGGTTGTGCCGCCGGAGTAGGTGTTAGTGCCGGAGAGCGTTAAAATGCCGCCACCGGTGGTGCTTTCGACCGTTAATCCGCCCGCGCCGGTGAAAACGCCGGAGAAAACATCACTTTGGCCGGCGGTGTCGATGGTGCCGCCGTTAGTGCCGAAGTTAATGGCTTGGCTGTCCGTAACGACACCGGTTGTCTGCAGAGTTCCGCCATTGAAAGTGATACCGCCGCTGCCCAGATTGGAATCGGTACTGATCGCCAGCGTACCGCCATTGATGGTCGTGCCGCCGGTGTAGGTATTGGTGCCGGAGAGCGTTAAAATGCCGTTACCGGTGGTGCTTTCGACCGTTAAGCCGCCCGCGCCGGATAAAATGCCGGAGAAAATATCGCTTTGGCCGGCGGTGTCGATGGTGCCGCCGCTGGTATTTATTGTGACGTTGTGGCTATCCGTAATGCCTGCGGTTGTTTGCAGACTTCCGCCGTTGATAATAACTGCGGCAGTGCCCAACGCGCCCGATGCGTCAATTGACAGAACGCCGCCATCAAGGTTCCATCCCAGGCTGCTGGAATTTGTTCCGGTGACGGTCCACGTTGCGGTTCCCCGCTCCTGAAGTTGATTGAAGCCTGCGTATTGTGTACCAAGGGTGGATACATTAAATGTTGCCGCGGTAGCGCCGCCGAGGGCCAGCGTGTCGCCGCCGTTGGTGGTACCGCTGGTGCTGACCACGTTGCCGGTGAAGCTGTAACCGGATTCCAAGATCAGCGTATTGCCGCCACCGGAAAAATCAATGGCATCGGCGCGTACGGTGCCCCCGCCATCCAAGCCGCCGGTAATGCTGCCAGCATTGGTGATTGTGGCTCCGCCGCTGCTGGCAACGCCGATGCCTCCACTACCCTTGGATCCGCCGCTCACCGTCCCCCCACCATTGCCACCGGAGACAATACCGGAATTAATCAGGGAAAAATTGCTGCCGACGACTCCGCCGCCGCCACCACCGCCGCCGCCGCCGCCGTCGCCGGGGGGGCTCCCACCGCCGGCACCACCCCCACCGCCCGAAACGGTCACCCCGGGTGAAATAGTAATCACGACGCCGGAAACATCCGTAAAGATGCCGGCCCCGCCACCTCCACCGCCGCCCGCAGAAGGGACCGGAACGAAGCTAGCACCCGCGCCGCCCCCGCCGCCTGCAACGCCTGAGGTTGGGGCGTAAGTCCCTGTTACTAAGTTGCCGATGCCCACACCGCCGCCGCCGCCGCCACCGCCGCCGCCGCCGCCGCCGAAGCCGCCGAAGCCGTAGCCGCCGCCGCCGCCGCCGCCGTAGCCATGCGTTTGATTGCCACCGCCCGCGCCGCCGCCGCCAGAAATAGACGCGTTAGAGCCAGCACCGCCGGCACCGCCGCCGCCCGAAGCAGCCCCACCCGCCCCGCCAGTTCCGCTAGACAGGCCGCCACCGCCGCCGCTGGAGTTTGCCCCTTGGCCCGCAGATCCTGCGGCATTGTTGTATCCTCCGCTTCCGCCAGCGTTGGCGTAGCTGCCGGAGCCGGTGGCCGCCCCGCCCGCCCCGCCCGCCGAGGACGTACCGCTCTGCCCAGCACCGCCGGAAGTGCCGGTGGTCGCACGTACTGCGATGGGCAGGGCCAAGGCTCCAGCCACAGCCAATGCCGCCAACGCGATCACCCTATGGCGGGCGAGTCGGTTTCCGTCACGGGTAGCCAACTCTTTGTTTTTCCGATGCAGCATAAGCAAGCTCCTTTTAGATGCCCTTGATTCCGCGTGGATCGCGGCTCGGGCGGATAATTTTTTTGTCAATTTGGATCGCGGCCGCAATGCGGTCGGTGATGGCAAGCGGTGGCAGACCATCCACTAAGCCTCAACGATGCTACCAGCAGAAAAAACAAATCCACAAAGTGCGATTACGACCGTCGTGTTTCCATTAGGAAGACAGATAAGACACATAACATATCGGACGTTGTTTGCGATCGCGTGAGCTTTTCCGCCTGCTTCACGTTTTATTCGCGGTAACTTCGCATTACGGAATACTGCATACGCATGGGTGTACTGATAATGAGCGTGAGACGAACGAAAAACAAAAAAACCGCCGGGGACTCCGACGGTTTTCGTTGGTTTTTATAACGTTGTTTTCGGGTACTGTACGCCTTACGTAGCGGCGGCGGCTACGGGTTTGGCGGAGGCTCGTGTTTTGGTCTTGGCGATGTCCACGAGTTGCACTACGGCAATGTCACCGGCATCGCCAATGCGCCATTTGGCGGTTTTGATAATGCGAGTGTAGCCACCGTGACGGTCGGCATAAACGGGCGCAATATCTTTGAAAAGCTTCTGGACCACGCTGTCATCCAGGAGCATATCGGTATCCTTGGGATCGGCCATGAGCCGATCACGCAGGCGGGAGATCACCAGCCGGCGGGCCGCGAGGGTGTTTTTCTTGGCCAGGGTAATGATTGGCTCAATGAAGCGGACCAATTCCTTGGCCTTGGGCAAGGTGGTTTCAACCTGTCCGTGCTCAAATAAGGATTGAGCCAGATTGCGTAACATGGCCTTACGGTGGGCCGCGGTACGGGAAAGTCTTCGTCCAACAACACGGTGACGCATGGAGATATCCTCAGGTATAAGGCGGCTAAAAAAGGATCAGGCCGCGGATTAACAAACAAAATCAACCGGCAGTTCAAGAGGCCTTTTCAGCGGCCGCTTCAGTCTCCGGTACCTCTTCTTCCTCATCGGGCACCTGCATACCCAGCGAGAAGCCCATTTCCTGGAGCTTGCGTTTGATTTCCCGCAGGCTGGTTTTGCCAAAGCTGCGAACTTTCATCAATTCGCCTTCGGTCAGGCTTACCAAGTCCCCGATGGTATGAATTTTTGCCGATTCCAGACAGTTGCTGGCACGCACAGACAATTCCATCATGGACAGCGGCTGATCGAGCTTGCCTTTGAGTTCGTCATTAAGCTCAACCGGAGTGGTAGGCTCATCAACTTCCATCGGAGCGTCAATTTCGTCGCCCAGATCCAGATGAAGCAAAAACGCGTTGAGATGCTTGCGGAGAATCTTGGCGGCTTCAACCAGTGCCAATTCCGGAGAAATGGTTCCATTGGTCCAGATTTCCAGAAGCAGGCGGTCGTAATTGGTTTTCTGGCCCACACGGGTATCTTCGGTTTTATAACGCACGCGGGTAACCGGCGAATAGATCGAATCAATCGGAATCGCACCGATGATCTGCTCTTCCGGTGTATTTTCTGAAGCGGTGACAAATCCCCGGCCTTTGCGGATGTCCAGTTCCATATCAAATGTGGTATCGGCATTCAGTGTGGCTAACACCAGATCTTTGTTATGAACAGTCAAGGCCGGATCGCCCTTTAGATCACCGGCGGTAACCGTGCCGGGGCCTTTTTTCTGCACACTTAAAGTCTTGGGAATATCCCCTTCCAGTGATACTACCAGGCCTTTGACGTTGAGAATAATATCGGTAACGTCTTCCACCACGCCAGGAATCTGGGCAAATTCATGTTCTGCCCCGGCGATGCGCACGGAAACCGCAGCAGCACCTTCCAATGAGCTAAGCAAAATACGCCGCAGGGAATTACCAACGGTGGTTCCAAAACCGCGTTCAAACGGCTCAACCACGAATTTTCCATAGGTATTTGAGACAATGGAATTATCAATTTCAACTTTGGTCGGGAGTTCCAGACCACGCCAACGCATTCGCATAAAAAATCTCCTAACTGACTATTCCGCAGGATTATCGCCACAAGGCATCTGTCACAACGGAACCAATGAACCATTCAAAATTATAGCCGCCGCGGAAATCCGATACATCGGATTTTCACTGCGACGGAAAACCCCAGCCACCCGCAAGCAAATCGGATAACCCACCGAGCGTGGCCAAGGCATCAGGTGCGGACGCCGTTGATATCAGACGCGCCGCTTTTTCGGCGGACGACAACCGTTGTGCGGCAGCGGCGTGTTGTCCTCAATGGAGGTAATTTTCAAACCGCTGTTCTGCAAGGCGGTGATGGCCGATTCACGTCCGGAACCCGGCCCTTTAACCCGCACTTCAATTTCCTGCACGCCAAATTTCTTGGCTTTGGTAGCACAGTTTTCCGCGGCGCGGGTGGCGGCGAACGGGGTGCTTTTACGCGCACCCTTGAAGCCAACTGTTCCGGCGGAATCCCAGGCCAGCGTTTCGCCATTCACATCGGTGATGGTCACTTGTGTGTTGTTAAAGCTGGCTTTCACGTGGGCAATTCCCCGGCCCACATTCTTGCGTACTTTTTTCTTACCCGTTTTTGCCATGTTATAACCTCAATGATTGAAAACTTTCGATGCTCACTTCGCCGCACCTGCCGCGCCATGTCCGGCTGATATTAGCCGTGAAGTTCCTTCACGCCCTTCTTACCGGCGACAGTCTTGCGCGGTCCTTTGCGGGTCCGTGCGTTGGAGCGTGTCCGCTGGCCGCGGGTGGGCAGGCTGCGCCGATGGCGCGACCCGCGATAGCACTGCACATCTTTGAGTCGGGCGATGTTCTGCTGGACCTGCCGACGCAGAGAGCCTTCCACCACAAAGCTGCGGTCAATGATATTGCTGATGCGGGCGGCTTCATCTTCGGTAAGCTCCTTGGCCCGCTTCTGCGGATCAATATTAGCTTCCTTAAGAATACTCATGGCATTGACCGGTCCAACGCCATAAACATATCGCAAACTGATGCGAACTGGCTTGTCCAACGGAATATCCACACCGGAAATACGGGGCATACAAACTCCTCAACAGGCTTTCTGGTTTCTGACACAGGCCAACTTCAGAATCCGCAAAAGGCCGGAGCCTGGCGGAGGTTTTGAAGTAACCTGCTGAACATGCAAACTTAACCTTGGCGCTGCTTATGCCGCGGGTCAGCCTTACAAATTACGCGCAACACGCCATTTCGGCGCACTACGACGCAATGTTCACAAATTCTCTTAACGCTAGATCGCACTTTCATCGCGTGCTCCAAACTCGCTTCCACCCGGTGGAACTCTCCAGCCGAGGGGTAAACTCTTTACTATACCAAAAATCTTAAATTAATCCAGTGCTCTCACTATATTAATCGTCCCGGGTTGGCCATTTTTTGGCAGGCCCTCCGAATTACTGCGCTCCCCCGGCCAAACCGGGGGCTATATGGGAAAACGGATCAATTCCGCGTGATAATCCGCCCCCGATTCAAATCATAGGGCGACATTTCAACCGTGACTTTATCTCCGGGGAGAATACGGATGTAATTTACCCGCATTTTCCCGGATATGTGCGCCAGAAGCACATGTCCGTTTTCGAGCTTTACGCGAAACATCGCGTTCGGCAGGGCCTCTGTTACCAAGGCCTCCAAGCGTATGGCGTCTTCCTTAGGCATTCGTTTCCTCAGTAAACCTTATAGTGTCGTCGATTAATTCCCATCTGTCAAGACTTCACACCCGCTCGGTGTCACCGCCAGCGTATGTTCAACATGCGCCGCCGGGCTGGAGTCCTTACTGACGACCGTCCAGCCGTCATCCAGCACCACCACGTGTTCGCTGCCCGCAATGACCATGGGCTCTACCGCCAGAACCATGCCAACCTGGAGATAAAAGTCGCTATGCCGCTCAAATTCCCGGCATGTAAAATTTGGCACTTTAGGATCTTCGTGCATTCGCCGGCCAATACCATGTCCGACAAATTCCCGCACACAGGAAAAACCATGAGATTCCACATGGGCCTGCATCTTCCGGGCCACCGCCGACCAGGGCACGCCCGGGCGAATGGAATCGATGGCAAGTTGCAGCGTCTCTTCTGCCACGCGGATCAGCTTGATATTCTCCGGTGATTGGCTGCCTACACCTACGGTAATCGCCGAATCTCCGCACCATCCATTCAGGCGAATTCCGCAATCCACACTCACGACATCTCCCTCCGCTAAGGCCCGCGAACCGGGAATGCCATGCACCACTTCTTCATTAACGCTGACGCAGGTGTTGCCGGGAAACCCGCTTCCCGGCTCATAGGTGGGGTAATACTTAAAAAGCCCTTCCGCTCCCATAGCGGTAAATGTTTCATACGCGATCTGGTCAATTTCCTGCGTGGTTACGCCGGGACGCACAGCTTCTCTACAGCGCGAAAGGGTTTGCCGCACCACGCGGCCGGCCATCCGCATCTGATCGATCTCACTTCGAGATTTTAATGTTATTTTCATGGCTGTTTTCTCGTGGAAGCCAAAAGGCACTGCATCGCGCTTCCTATTTCTCTATCGCTTTTTTCCGGCATTTCCGCGGATCAGGTCCACCACTGCGGCGGTGACATCATTGGGTGCCCCGGCGGCATCAAGCGTTACAAGAATTTCACGCTTCTTGTAAAAATCAACCAGCGGCTCCACGCTAAGCCGATACGTCTTGATTCTTTCCCGCACCACGTCCGGTTGATCGTCCGGGCGGGTTACCAAGGCTTGGCCATCCTGATCGCACAATCCGGGAACTTCGGGGGGCATGGTATCCAGATGGTAAACCGACCCACATACCGGACATACGCGACGCCCTTCAAACCGGCGGCTTAGCACATTTTCATCGAGAACAAAATTAACCACCAGATCCAGCGGCTTGTGGATGGAATCCAAAAAACCGGCTAAATCCGCAGCCTGCACCAAGGTGCGCGGAAACCCATCCAGGACAAATCCGCCATGAATCCGGGCCACCCGGTCCTCCATGACACGAATCATCAGATCGTCGGGGACAAGTTTGCCGCGATCAATAAAATCCCGGATTTTAAGGCCTAAGGGCGTGCCCGCGGATTTTTCCGAGCGGAGAATATCTCCACTGGACAAATGGGCTATTTTCATTCGATGCGCAATTCGAATGGCTTGCGTGCCTTTGCCCGCCCCAGGGGGTCCCAGCAAGGCCAGTCTCATGCGGCTGATCCTTTAATGTTCTTCTGCCCCGGCAGCGTTTTGGAGGATCCTTGTGCCGCAGATGGCTTTTTCCGGGAGGCCACGGAAGTATCGCTTTCCAGCAATCCACCGTAGTTACGCATGACCAAATTAGCTTCTACGCGGTAAATAAAATCCAAGAGGACACTAACAACAATCAACAGCCCGGTTCCCCCCAGAAACTGTGTGATCATAAAGCTTACGCCCATGTACCGGGCCACAATCGTTGGCATCAGGGCGATCACCGCCAGGAAAGCCGCTCCGCAATAGGTAATGCGCGTCATTACCTGTTCGAGATATTCCGCCGTGCGCGGACCGGGGCGCAGGTTACGGATAAAACTGCCGTAATCGCGCAATTGATCCGCCATTTCTTTGGGCTGGAATTGCACGGTGTTCCAAAAATATGAAAAGAAGAAAATCATGAGGACATAAAGCACAATGTAAATATAGTGACCCGGTTCAAGTGCCTCCTGGATGACCTGAAAGGCGTAGAACTGTCCAAACCGCGGAGCCAGCCATCCCAAGAGCACGTTGGGAATTAAAATCAGCGAACTGGCAAAAATGATCGGCATGACGCCGCCATGATTTACCCGCAGGGGCAGGTACTGATTGCTCATGCCCCCGTACATGCGGCGGCCGCGCATTTGTTTGGCCTGTTGGATACCGATACGGCGTTGGCCCATTTCCAGAGTAATAGCAGCTGCAGAAACACCAACAAATGCAGCGATTAAAAACAGCACCGTACCAATGCCATAGGGATGCGAGCCTGCCGAGGAAACGCGGAAAGAGGATTGATCCCATACATCTTGAATGGCCGCCGGCATACGCGCGACAATACCCGCCATAATAATCAGCGACACGCCATTACCGATGCCGTACGCGTCAATCTGCTCGCCCAGCCACATTAAAAATACGCTGCCGGCGGTCAAAGCGACCAGGCCGGAAATCCAGAATAGTGTGTAATGGTGATAAAAGGTGTCGGCGTATAGGAACCCGTGAGGGCTGCTGGCCGAGGATCGCGTCAGATATCCCATCCAGACGAAAGACTGAATCAGGCACAGTACCACCGTGGCGTAGCGCGTCCATTCATTAATTTTCCGCATGCCTGGCTCGCCTTCCTTCTGAAGTTTTTCCAGAGAAGGAATGACCGTCCCGAGCAATTGAAAAATAATGGCGGCACTGATATAGGGCATGATGCCCAAGCCAAAGATGGTGCTTAAACCTAAATTACCACCGGAAAACAAGCTAAGATAGCTACTGATCTGCCCCAGCGGAGAAGAGCTGGAACTGCTGACAAATGAACTTAAGGCATGGGTATTAACACCGGGAAGCGGAATATAAAATCCGATGCGATAAACGCACAACAACCCGATAGTAAACAGGAGCTTGGTTCGCAGCTCGGGGATTTTGAAGATGTTCAGAATGGTCCGAAACAAAACGACCTCGCTGCAAAAAATGCCCTCATCGGCATGGAAACCTTAAAAACGTCCACCTGCCGACACCAGCCGCCAGACCCAGTATTTTACCAACTGCACCCGCCCTACCCAAAATCATCTGGGACTCTGGCGGTCTAATTGAAAAACCACACTTCCCGGATCAGGCCTTCTTTTCCGCTTCGGCGTGACGCGGGCGGAAGCGGCCGTTCTTCGGGTTCACCTTGTCTTTGTTGCGGTCAAGTTCCAGGGTTTTGGTGCTGCCGCCGGCATCGGTGATTTTCTTTTCCGCCTGTTTACTGAATTTCCCGGCTACTACATGCAGCTTGCGCGACAATTGGCCGTCGCCCAGGATCTTCACAGGTAACTTCTCATCACGAATCAACCGCGCTGAAATCAGGGCCGCGGAATCCACCGTTTGGCCGTCCTGGAAGAAACGGTTCAAGTCATGGACGTTTACGACGCTGAATTTTTGAGCGAAATAATTGTTATTAAAGCCGCGCTTGGGAATCCGACGGAAGAGCGGTAAATTTCCGCCTTCCGAGCCAAAGGCCGGCCCGCCACCCGCTCGGGCACCACTGCCCTTGGTGCCACGGCCGGAGGTTTTACCATGTCCGCTGCTTTCGCCGCGCCCGATACGCTTGCGCTTCTTATGAGCGCCGGCCAATGCGGTAATTTCATGAATCATCATATTAAATATCTCCTGCTGCGGGTATCGGTTTAAACCGACCCGCTAAAATCAGCAACCGGGTGTCAGCCGATGGTAACGCCGCGGTTCTGCTCAATAACTTCCTTGGTGCGAAGCGATTCCAATGCCACCAGGGTGGCGCGGCAAAGATTCTTCTTATTGGTAGAACCATAAGCCTTGGTCAACACATCACGAATGCCCACGAGTTCCAGCAACGGGCGGACAAAACGTCCGGCCTTTACGCCCGTTCCCGGGCGGGCCGGCACAAGCTTAATCCGGCTGGCACCGAAGCGACCGAGAACTTCATGCGGGATTGTTCCGCCATTGAGCGAAATTTGCACCATACGCTTCCGCGCATCCTTGGTGGCTTTTTCCACGGCCGCTGGAACTTCCTTGGCCTTGGCATATCCCAGACCCAGATTGCCATTGCGGTCTCCCGCGGCTACCAGTGCCTCGAAAGAAAAATTCTTACCGCCTTTAACAACCTTGGCGCTTCGGAACACGCCAACTGTACTGGACTCAAGGCCACGATCTTCATCAAAATTGCGTTCTGCCATAATCGAACCTGTCTATACCTGTTTTGAGAAACTTAAACAACTTAACATTCATGCCTTGCGATAATTTCCATTATCGCCCAAGCCGGCTCGCCCCACGGGCGAACTTATTAAAACTGCAAGCCACCTTCGCGTGCGGCATCCGCCAAAGCCTTTACTCGGCCATGATAGCGATATCCGCCACGGTCAAAAGCGACTTTCTCAATACCCTTTTGCTTGGCCCGTTCGGCAATCTGTTTGCCGATAAGCACTGCGGCTTTCACATTGCCACCACTGCCTGTGGTTCCCCGAAGGTTCTTTTCCAGCGTGTTGGCCGAAACCAGCGTTCGCCCGGTGGTATCGTCGACGATCTGCACCGAGATATTTTTCAAGCTGCGGAACACCGACAGCCGCGGGCGCTGAGTAGTTCCACGAACCACACCGCGAATTCTAGCCTTGCGCCGAGCCTGACGTTTTAATTTAATGGCACTGATTGAACTCATGACTGCACCTTAAGTTTTAATTTACGCGGCTAACCGCGCCTGAATTCCATTCAACAAAAGTCGATACCTGGCAGATCGACACTGCAACGCCACACAGCGGCGATTACTTGGCACCGGCACCAGCGAACTGTTTGCCCGCCTTGCGCTTGACCACTTCGCCAACATAGCGAATACCCTTGCCCAGATACGGCTCGGGCTTGCGCGTCCGGCGGATATCCGCCGCGAGTTGCCCGACCATCTGCTTGTCAGCACCGGCAATGTTGATGCGTGTGCCTTGACCCTCAATTTTAACCGCAAGGCCATCCGGCACGGTAATTTTGATCTGATTGGCATATCCCACCGAAAGGGCTATCACTTTGCCCTGCAATTCGGCCTTGTAACCAACGCCTTGAATTTCCAGATCAGAGGTAAAGCCATCTGAAACGCCCTTGATCATATTGGCGATCAACATGCGGGTCAGGCCATGCACGCTGCGGCTGATTTTTTCATCATCCGCGCGCTGCACCAGCACTTTACCGGCATCCATTTTTACCGTGACATTCGGGTGGTGCTGCAAAGACAATTTGCCTTTCGGCCCTTCCACACGGATATCCCGGCCCTGAACGGCGACTTTCACGTTCGCCGGGACGGTTACAGGCAGTTTTCCAATTCGGCTCATATTAACCTCGCCAATATCGGCACACTAAAGTCAGCAGATGTTGTAGCCCAAGGCTTGGCATCCGGCCGGCCGCAGTTGCCGCAATAATCAATACACTGTCGCCAGAAGCTCGCCGCCGATATTCTGCTGGCGGGCCTGACGGTCACTTAGCACTCCACGGCTTGTGGAGAGTACCACAATACCCATTGAATCTAAAACGCGCGGAAATTCCGTCACGCCGCGATACACACGGCAGCCGGGTTTGCTGACCCGTTGCACATGCTTAATCAGCGATTGGCCATCGGTATTGTACTTGACGGTCAATCGGATCAGGCCCTGCTTGGTTCCATCGTCGAGAATGCTGTAATCGACAATGAAGCCTTCTTCTTTAAGTACTCGAGCAATGCCCTCACAGATACGTGAATTTTTTACATCCACCGTTTTATGCCTGGCATGAGCGCCATTTCGCAACCGTGTGAGCATGTCCGCAATCGTATCGGTCATGATGTCCTCTTGATTCTGCTTTCGCCGTTCAAATCCAACACTT
>JAJZDN010000100.1 GCA_021805985.1 Planctomycetota bacterium
TCAGACTGCCAATTCTGCCCGTGCAGATACTCTGGATCAACCTCACCACCGGCATACTGCTTGGAACGCCGCTGACCCTTGAACCCAAGGAACCCGGCCTCATGAATCAGCCGCCGCGAAATCTGAAGCAATCTTTTCTCACCGGCACGTTGCTCCGGCGCATGCTGCTGGTGGCGGCCGCCATGCTTGCGGGGGCCTTCGGACTTTACGAATATACATTGCAGCATGCGCCGCTGATGGGATCGCGCGAGACCGAAGCTGTTGCACGTACGGTTGCCGTCAATGTGTTTATCATGGTGGAGGCGTTTTATCTCTTCAATTGTCGCCATGCGCGAGAATCGGTTTTCGGGCGGCGATTTTGGAGCAATAAGTGGGCCTTTACCGGATTTGCGGCTATCGTCGTGCTGCAGTTGCTATTCACCTATGCCCCATTTATGAACGACGCATTCCATACCGCCCCCATTTCAGCCGTGGCCTGGTGCTGGATCTTGGCGATCGCCGTGGCGGTATTTATCGCAATGGAATTGCAAACCTGGTGGGACAACCGCCCACATCACGTGCCCGATGGCACATCGCCCGATGCGCAAAGTTGACTACGCCAGATTAAGGTAGCTCCATCGCGACACAATAAAAAACGCCCCGCTGCGCCTCACCTCGCCCCGTGATCCGCCACGATCCGTGGCTATTGCTCCAACCTGAATCCCTTGATGGCCGCGACCAATTGCAACGACAGCAGCATGGTCGGTATCGGCAGCAAACCGATCAGTATCCCCACTGTACAGATGATTTTGCTTGCTTGTGCCTGCAGTTGCCCTGCGGCAAAGGAAACGCCATAGATGGTCATGCCAATGGCCAACAAAAAAGTGATTGCAACCCAGCCCATCGGACGTATCTGCTCTCCATGTGGAACTTCGAGGAAAGGCAGGGCCTGTACAAATACATAAATATCACAAAGTAGGGGAATTAAAATCGCGGGCGGGATCACCGGCTTCTGATCGTGAAGCATCAGTCGGCGCACACGCCACGCGATGATGCCAGTACCAACGATGTAGCCGAAGCTATACAGCAAACCAAATAAAATCATGATTGGTACTAATAGGATTGCCATAAGCGTGGGAGGATTAGCTGGCATCCAAGCAAATGGATCCCCATTTGGAGTTCTCCATACCATAGCGCTGACTATTAATGAAAAAGCGATCGCAAATGCTCCTATATACCAGAACAATGCTTGGTACCATCGGCCGCGGGTGCCAGTGCGATTCGTTGTGGACATCTGGCTGACTCCATGAATACAACTAAATTGGATTAAAGAAAATTGGACGCCTCGGACACAATCGGAGCCTTGATAGACTGATCAACTATATGGAACCATTGAGAAACCCCCATTGCCATGTAAGCGTAGCTGCTTTGGTCTTAAATGGCTTGCAGCCGCTGTAGGCATTTGGTTCTCGAACGTTACCTGGAACCGACGTCATCCCAGCGTCGTACCAATCCAGCTTCCAGCGAGGATGGTTGAGCGGCTTGAGAACGTAGGTTTGCCCCACAACCTCCGCATTGCATATTTTTGCAAATGGCTCGAAAGCGAGCGTATTGAACTCGGTGAAAATCAGCCCCGCAAGCCAATAATTAACGGCGGGCTGCCAATAGCATTTGCCGCTGACCGTGACGGTGTTTTCACATTCACCCGTGCCAGCACCACACGGCATGGCATTAATGCCCGTGCCAACCAGAGAGGTGTCCCACGCTTGTAGAGCTGTGGGTGAGACGATTGTCTTCCCTGAAAGTTCGATTTTTTGTGGTGCCGATAATGCATTCCATGCGCGATTGATAACACCCGCCAAAGCTATAAGCTTGGCAGTTAAGTCAGGGCCGCAGCGGTTACTCTTCGCACCACAACACTGTTTACCGCCGGGATCGGTACCCATCGGACCCAACGCCGTCGCCGCCCGCCCATTCACATATTCATACAAATCAATCCCGCCGAAATAGCCAATCGGATCGCGTTGGACCCACCGGCCGAGGGTGGGGTTGTAGGTGCGATTGCGGACGTAATACAGTTGTGTTTCCGGATCGCTTTGGTTGGGCGGAGCTGCGCAGCGGGGGCGTAATGGCGAAGCATCAAACAATCCGCAAAATCCCGAAACTCCGCAAATTACAACGAAGCCTCCGTGTGCCTCTTCCGACCTCTTTGTGAAATCACAACCGTCGATCACATGCGGGGACACGCGCCCTTCTGAAACCGAAACCTCGCAGTGCGGAAGATTGCCATTCAACGCGACCATAAGAAGCTTTCCCAAAAGCTGATTGATTCAATGGCGTGCATTGTATGCTGCGGTGCGGATACCGCAAAGCAAAATCCGCGATTTTTTTCTGCGATTCCCCTTCGCGAGCGCTTACGCTACACAAAAAACCCGGGCCGCTGCGCTTCACCCCGCCCCGTGATCCGCCACGATCCGTGGCTATTGCTCCAGTCAGAATCCCTTAATGGCCGCTGCCAGGCAGCGACGGCGGTGGTGGCGGTTGCCCCGCAGGCTCGCGCACGTCATCGGCGGTTCCGTTCGGGCAATCGATCGCCGGAGCGCGGCGTTTCGCCGCCGCGCAGCGTAAAAAATCCGAAGCACAGGGCGTTGAAAAATTTCCGACCATGTCTGCGCGAGCGCTGCGCACTGTGGTGCTCCCGAGGGAACGCGAGCGGGACTCCTCTCCATAGGAATCAAGATGTCTCCTAATATTCATTCGAATCTGATTCCTAACCAATACCGATCAAACTGCTAACAAACACCGTCCACAGTCCGCTGCGCCACTGCAGTTCACTTTGTGTCACGAGCCCCCTGCGAAAATTCGACTTCACACCCGGCTTCGGCAAACATATTTGCCAACTTTAACGCCGTCTCGTGCCCACACACGCCTACTTTCACCGAGGGCGACGCCCCCCCAGTGGGTCTCAAACGCACGTCGTAAAGGCGCGTAAAGCCCGCCCCATGGCCGGTCAGGCCACGGCCAACAAGCACCACTGACGTACGGTCCAAACTGTAAGAGCACACCCTACATTGCGTAAGCGACCGCCGAACTACCCGAAGGTCGTGGCCACTATTAATAATTTCGTACCGCTCCATTGAGCGCAGTTCGTATAGCCCCCAGAGGCCAAAAGCCAGTGGAATGGCAACGTCGATCGTAAGAAATATCAGCACTCGCAAAACCGGCGGAAGTGCCACTCGCACTCCCAAGGGGACCATCACGCAAGAAAGTGTAAACCCCGTTACAAGCAAAAATAGTCCCGCTAACCGTGAGCCAGTGACTATCACCTCTTTCATAGCCGATCACCTGTCCTTCAGCCCCATCAACGCACAATTTTCGCGATTGTCCGCAGGGATCCCAGTATTCATAGCCGATCACCTGTCCTTCAGCCCCATCAACGGCCTATATTCCCAGGAGCGTGGCCTAGATGGAGGGCTAAGGAAATACTTCCGATGGCCTTATCTGCAGTTATTCCACCCCCCTTTCTGGGACATATTTCGAATGAGAATGTACCAATAATATCCACTGCTGCGTGTAAATGAAGGAAATGCAGCACCTTTACGACCGCCCATCCCGCAGGGAGATCCTTAACTGCATTCCAAATGAATACACCTTCAATGGTCGCTTTATCGCCGCCAGGTTGGACGAGAAGCAGTGCTCCCAATTCGATGGGGCCAAATCTGATTCCATTGTTCTGGCCGGGCGAAAGGGTTGCGAAAGATCCCGGTCCGGTAGACCACCAATTTCCCCGCACACCACACGCACATTTACCCGGTGTTATCCAATCAAGGAACCCGAATCTACGATGTAATAGAACTCCTTGTGTATAGAAACTCCAACCCCACCATCGCTGGCCAAACTGGAACCCAATCCCAGCCCAAAGCCAGCCGCCTAATGTTACTTCCCCGGACATGAAATCGACCGAGCCGCTCGCGGCGGCGTAAACGCCAGCGTCCACTTCCCAAGTTCCCATTGGATCGAGGGATGCCACCGCCCGTCCCGCCACATATTCATACAAATTGATTCCACCGGCGTAGCCAATCGGATCGCGTTGTATCCATCGACCCAGGGTCGGCGAATAGGTGCGGTTACGCACATAGTACATCTGTGTCTCCGGATCGTACCGGTAGCCGCAGAAAACGAGATCGTTGGCACCGTACGCTGACTGGGTTGCCGAATCGCTTCCCCAATTCGCGGTCATTATGATCGTGTTGCCGTACGCATCGGTGTCATACGCTTCAACAATCGCACCGCTGGCGTCGGTTAATGCCATGGCGCGGTACAATAAATCCTGCAGCAGGTAGTACGATCCCGCCGGCACATTCTGCGGCCCCAGCGTCGCCAGCGTGGTGAGTTGGATGCACTCATCAATATACGTCCCCCAAATATATTGCTTGATTGGCGTATCCGTGGAACCCGATCCGCCGAACGGATTTCTCTCTTCCATCACCTGATTGCCCAGCCAGACGTAATCGATAGTGCCATCCGGGATGTTGCCTGTTGCGCCGCCGTTGCCGATGTACTTCCGTACTCTGCGATTCGTTGCATCATAGGTGTATAGCGCGATGATCCCGCCGTCACTGACGAGCCTGATCTCAATCGGACGGTTGAGGGCGTCATATTGGATTGTGACGCGGTCAAATGGCTGGCTGGTTAACCCAATGGAAACTGCGTTTCCATTGGCATCATATTGCGGCGTGTACGGCGCGTTTCCGGTAATGGTCTGCTGCGTGATCTCATTAACATAATTGTGATTCCGCTGATCGGTAGTGGAACTGCCACCCACGGGCGTGTAGGTGCTTGTTTTCCAGTTGCCCAGGCCGTCCAGATTATAATTCCGCTGGCTGTCCGTATTGGGCAACGTAATGGCCGAGGTCACACTGCCCCCGCCGGCGTTCTGGTATCCGCCGGTGCTGCTTAATGTGCCTCTTTGATATTGCAGCAGGCGATTGAGACTGTCGTATCCAGGAATCGGCGACGCGATGTTGCCGTTGTTGTCAACGGGCTGATACAGATTATCTCTTCCTTGTACCTGCAATGTATGTTCGTAGAATTTATTGCCTGCTCTATCATAGGCGGTTGAAGTGCCAACTATGGCGATGGTATTGGCATAACCGTTCTGCGAATCCAGAGCACTGAACAGGTAGCGTTTGGTGATATTTCTTGCCGCGCCATCATATCCCAGGCGATCACTGGAATAATCACCCCAAGCCGGATTGACCGGGGCCGGGGATTGTACGGCACTATTGGTTCTCGCGTTGTTGAGCATCGTTTGCGCAATGCCATTGCCAAGGGTCACTTCCGCAATTCGCCCCGGCCCGTAGAACTGCCAGGTTGCTATTACCGCACTTGTCGATTGTTCAATGACCTGCTTACGGCGATACAGAACATCGTAACCGCTGTTGACCAATCTGTTATTGGGATATTCAAACTGTGTGCTTGGCATGGAGGTAAACGCCGTGTTGGTGACATACCGGCCGCCCGTACCCAGCGTGATGGGCGCTTCTTCAATAGCTCTACCCAGTGAATCGTAGAAGAAGCTCACCTGAACCGTGCCGGCACCGCTGATATCCTGATTCTGCGTAGGCCGACTCAGACCGTCATACTGGAACGTCTGGCTGGTCGTGCCGCCGATGCCGGGTGCCGGGGTGATTGCCGTATTGGTCTTTCTGCCCAGGCAGTCCCAGGTGTTATTAAATATCGAACCGTTTGCATCGGTATAGGTGACGATATCGGATGCCGTGTTGTAGACATTGGTTTGTGTGGATCCGTCCGCATACATCATCGTCAATTGCCGGTCCAATGTATCAAACGTATAGTCCGTGGTCGCTCCGCGATCGTCAATAAGCTGGAACATGCGTGAGTTGCCATCGTACAGCATTTGCGTTCTCACCAAACCCCGGCCGGCGGAAAGAAACGTGCTGTTCGCCGCCTGCGGGCCTTGCGTACCAAGACCATTCTCCCTCATTAGCTGCTGCGTTTCAAGCTGCCGACTGGCACCGTCAAGAATTTGCAGGGTGGAATTGCCGTTGGCACCAATGGCTACGGTCCTGTTTCCCCGGCTGTCATAGCCGATCAGAGTCATCAATGTGGCCGGCAGTGCCGCCCAGTTAAACGCCGGAACCGCGATGCCCGCCCAGTTGGTGGATTGGGTTAAGGCGGAAGTAAATGTGCATCAGCGCCCAATAAAGTGGGAAAATACCTTTATCGCGCCTAGAGCCAATCCTACAGTAACGACAATAAACAACACCCACCGGACAACTTTTTCAGACACAACCGACTCACGGTATATACGACCATTTGGTATGTCGAATAATATTCTACAATCCTCGCATACGAAGAGTTTAATGCGGCCGAAAACTTCACTAACATCAGTGAGGTTGGCTTCAAAATTCCATATCCCGTGGAGGAAGGGAAGGGTCCTAAGACAACGATTACCACCACATCTAGGGCAAATAGTATCAAATCGCTTCCGTGGCATAGTATCCATGTTTCCGTTTAGGCTATTTCTTACACTTGCAATGGGTGGAGAGAACCCCGGAATTTCCCCAAAGGTACACACCGGTTACTGGAATGCCGAGACCGGCGCCTAAAGCAAACCCGATGCCGCTGTACTGAGCTCCAGTGTCCACGTTGATTCTAATGCCCACGACACCGGCTCTAATTCCAATTTTTATTCCCGCAGCGCCAAGCCAGCCGCTGGAGCCACCGCCTAATGAATCAGCATCCGGGGCACCAGTTACGCTCATCCTAACTCCAAATCCGCCACCAAATCCTGCTACTACTCCGAGGGCATTAAAAGCATGTTCAACTATGGCGGTACTTCCAGTAGTTGCACATTTTACGGACGATATGATATCCACCACCCCGTAAATCAGACCTGAGGATACGGAAGCATTACCGCCTGGTATTCCCTCCCACACGCCGCCCGGACACGGGCAATTATCGAAGAGTCCGGCCGGGTCTTGGCTTACCACCGCCCGCCCATTCACATATTCATACAAATTAATGCCGCCGGAATAGCCGATCGGATCGCGTTGAATCCACCGGCCCAGTGCGGGGTTGTACGTGCGATTCCGCACGTAATACAGATCCGATTCTGGGTCATAGCGATATCCACAGTAAATAATTTCATTTGCACCGTATCCCGATTGCACCGCGGAGTCGCCCCACCAGTTGCCGTCCGCGCCTGGCGCGGTGAAGATCAATGTATTGCCATACGCATCAGTATCGTAGGCTTCCGCGATGGTGCCACTGGAATCTGTCAACGCCACGGCGCGATACAATAAATCCTGCAGCAAATAGTAACTTCCAGGTTCCAGGTTCTGACTTCCCATTGCTACGAACGTAGTGAGTTGCACGCATTCGTCTAGATAATTACCCCAAACGTACTGACGGGTCGCAGCGTTGCTGGAGCCGCGTTCTTCCATCACCTGATTGCCAAGATAAATGTAATCGGTGCTGCCATCGGGAATATTGCCCGATAAACCACCATTGGTGATGGTTTTGCGCACCCTTCGGTTCATGGCGTCGTACACATAAGCACCAATCACCAAACCGTCGCTGACACGATTGACCTGAATAAGTCTGTTGAATGCATCATAGGCATAAATCAGTGTGCTGTCGCTGGTGAGGTTTCCATTGCCTGTCGTCGGGGTCGTGTGGCCATCATACTGGAACACCACCTGCGATCCGGTGCCGACGGTTCTCTGCGTGATTTCGTTGACGTAATTGTGATTGCGCTGGTCGGTGGTTTGGCTGCCGCCCACCGGCGTGAAGCCGGTAGCTCGCCAGTTTTCTAAACCGTCGATCACATGCGGGGACGGGGTCCGTTCTGAAATCGGAACCCCGCAGTGCTGAAGTTGTTCATTCAACGCGACCATAAGACGCTTTCCGAAAAGCCGATTGATTCAATGGCGTGCATTGTATGGCGGCCTGAGGCTCCTGCAAAGCAAAATCCGCGATTTTTTTCTGCGATTCCCCTTCGCGAGCGCTTACGCTACACAAAAAACCCGGGCCGCTGCGCTTCACATCGCCCCGTGATCCGCCACGATCCGTGGCTATTGCTCCAATCCGAACCCATTTGTGGCCGCTGCCAGGCAGCGACGGCGGTGGTGGCGGTTGCCCCGCAGGTTCGCGCACGTCATCGGCGATTCCGTTCGGGCAATCGATCGCCGGGCCGGGGCGTTTCGCCGCCGGGCAGCGTAAAAAATCCGAATCGCAGGGCGTTGAAAAATTTCCAACCATGTCTGCGCGAGCGCTGCGCACCGTGGTGCTCCCGAGGGAACGCCAGCGGGAGTTCTCTCCATACGAATCAAGATGTCTCCTAAGATTCATTCGAATCTGATTCCTAACGAACACCGATCAAACTGCTAACAAACACCGTCCACAGTCCGCTGGGCCACTACAGCATTTCCAAATTCTAGCCACGTCCCCGTTTCGATCTCACTGTTGATGAACGCCTGGGCCGGTAAAAACCCCGGCCTGCTGACGGATATTCATTCCGACACGTCCTGAAATTACCCGACGCAGCCGCAGGCCGGCAAACACTTACCCGGGAAGATCGGTCAGGCACTCTGTCCAAATTACAGAGCCGCATTTCCACCTCACCGGGCTCCATGACAGTGAACAGGAATTACCGTTTTCGGCCATCCTCAGCGTGTAGGTGTTTGAATTCCCGCACAACAGGCTGATCTCGTTTTGGGACACCATGACCTCCACCCCGGCTAACCGATCTAGTATCACAGGCATGTGGCCCGGGAAGTGGCTCAACATCAAAATCTCACCGGCATTTGAATGCCAATATTCATGCGACTGGCGATAAACGGAGAGGAGTTCTTTGGTCGCGGCGGAAAGCAATGCTGGCCTCTGCAAGCTATATCTCCCCTCCCTTGCTACAAAGGTCGTTGAACCCAATACCCAACACAACATGGGCGGGAGAACCACCCCGAACAGCAATCCTGCCACTAAGAAAAATCGGCTTGAAATAAGCGCCCAAAGCATCCATCCAGTTGAGAGGGCAAGCAGCGCCAACAAAAATCCATCGCCGGTCATCCATACCATATCCCATGTGTAGCAATCCCGCGGGTAAAAGGATGCGTTCCAAGCGGCTAGATGCACCAACATTAACAGGCACCACATAGCCAGAACGGCAACTAGCCCGCTAGCGAACAATTTTTGTGCCACCGCCAATCCTCCAAGCCATCGGCGAAACATCAGTATCCTCTGTCCGATGTCTTTTCGGACCGCAGAGGATTTTCCACCGCTACCCCGTTATGTTTGTTGAAAATTCAGGCGCGGTACCAAAATGCACCGACATTGTCCCGTGCCAAGCGGCGCGACTCGGCTTACATTTTGAGAGCGCAGTGGATTGCGGGAGTCCAAGGTCATCGGAAAATCCTGCGTCCGCCCACACAATCTTCTCCATCAGGTGTAGTTCTTGGCCCTCAAACCACTCCAATATCCGATATGCCTCGATATAGTTTTCCATCACGCCTTGGTAGGAGCCTCCGGGCTGACCAGGTGGTTCAAATTCGGTAGTGCCGTGAGTCCGCCAGAAGGAGGAATTCTTCCCTTCCACCCTTAGGACATAAGCTCGCCAGATTACTCCAAAAAGCCAGTAGTTAACATCAACTTGACGGTAGCAATGGCCGAGGACACTCACCGTCGCCTCTCCATGGCACATTCTTGCACCATTGGTGCCTGTAACATTCGCCGCTGCCAACGGCCCTATATCCCAACCACCTGGCGAATTTACTCCTGAATGGGGTGCTCCCCCCATGATGAGGTTTGCCTTTTTAAGTGACATCGCAAAGTAAGTGTTGAACACCCAGACGCGAATTTTCGTAAGGAATGCCGAAATTTCCGGCCCACAGCAATCATTGCCGCCCGCGTCCATCCCGAACGGGTCTGTCGCCGTTGCCGCCAGCGCCACCACATACTCATACAAATTAATTCCGCCTTGGTAGCCAATCGGATCGCGTTGAGTCCATCTGCCAAGCGCGGGGTTGTACATGCGATTGCGGACGTAATACAGTTCCGTTTCGCGGTCGTATAGGCCTGTCCCGATAGCCATAATTACGACACCGTAATCGGGATAACGATAGTAGATAATGTCATTGGCACCGTACGCTGACTGGGTTGCCGAATCGCTTCCCCAATTCGCGGTGATTATGATCGTGTTGCCGTAGGCGTCGGCAATTCGCTCAATAATCAGAAGTTTTCCCCGGCTCGCCGGGGAACAACGGCCAGCGGGCAGGGAATCAGTTTCACCACCAAGGCACAACGACACGAAGCGTTCTGAGGTCGCGTGGCTCCTGCATCCGCATTCTTGACCTTGGGTCAAATTGCCATTCAACGCGACCATAAGATGCTTTCCGAAAAGCCGATTGATTCAATGTCGTGCATTGTATGCTGCGGTGCGGATACCGCAAAGCAAAATCCGCGATTTTTTTCTGCGATTCCCCTTCGCGAGCGCCTACGCCGGGGATGCCCGGTGTCCGCGCAACCATTATCGGTGTTCATCGTTCTGGGCAGAACTGGAAAATCCGAGGCGGCCTCCCTTGTCAGCAAATCGGCTCGGCGACGGAACCTTGCCGCCCCGAGATGGACGCATCAATCCACGCGTTGTCAAAATCAAAATGTCCAACTACAAGAAAAAGAGGCCCGAACACTTATCGCCGCCACAACCCACAACGCCCTTCCCGCTTGATGTTTGTATCCTTAAGTAAACCGTATTGGCACTAGGCCACCACACCCCACGCGGCCTCACTTCAGCCAACTAAGTTGCCAGATCATCATGTGTTGCTCCGAACATTCCACGAGTGTTTGACGCCCCCACCAGGCTACTTGGAAATGATCGGGCTCAATGATTTGACGGATCGGAGAAGTGCCTGCGAAAACCAGCCCGCTCCTTGTTGTAAATACCTGTATCCGGCTACTAGCCGCTCCCTTTGGATTGACACGACCACTCCCATGCGAGGTGCTGGAAACGGTGCAGATGGCCAACGAGGACCCGTCAGGCATGAGGGCAAGCGCGTGGC
>JAJZDN010000101.1 GCA_021805985.1 Planctomycetota bacterium
TGGATCGACTCCGGGACGATCTCCAACTTTTCGCTCACGGCCGTTGCTGCGGCTCCTGTGCCAACGCCTTCGTCGCTTGGATTGCTTGCTGCCGGTGCGGTCGGCGTAATGCTCCTGCTGATGCAGCGGCGATCGAGTGTCGTTAACCGGTAAAACATACCTCATTGTTGAACTCTTCTGCAGGCGGGGGGCCGGACATCGGCCCACCCGCCTGCTTTTTTTTGGATTCGCGATGAATTGAGGAGCCAGGAGTTAGGGGCGTCAGTAATTGCAGTAATTGCAGTACATTCAGAACTTGGAACCTGGAACCTGGAACCTGGAACCTGGAATGCCGAACATACCGCCAGAGCGTACTGTAACCTCTTCCGCCCACTCGCCGTTCCTCCGTTACCTCCACTACCTCTGTGGGGACTGGGCGGAGGAGTTAGGAGCTAGGAGTTAGGAGTTAGAAGGCTGCGGAAGCGCTGTCGCTTTACTGTTTTGCGCGGCAGGATAAACCGGCCGGGTCGCGCTGGCTTTTAGCTTCTAACTTCTAGCTCCTAACTCCTCGTAGCATTGGATCAACCACCGGGTTATCACCCCGGTGCTCCAGTGAGATCCCCCCGTTTCTACTCATTGCGCCAGCCTTCTTCTAACTTCTAACTCCTAACTCCTAACTCCCCGTAGCACCAAATCAACCACCGGGTTATCACCACGGTGCTCCAGTGAGATCCCCCCGTTTCTACTCATTACTCACTGCGCCAGCCTTCTTCTAACTCCTAACTCCTAACTCCTAACTCCTAGCTCCTCGTAGCACCGGATCAACCACCGGATTACCATCCGGTGCTCCGGTGATAAAACCATCGTCCCCCGTTTTCTATTCATTACCCATTATTCATTGCGCCAGCCGCCCCTGTCCCCTGTAACCCGTAACCTGTAACCCCGTCCGCCCCGTAGCACCAGATCAACCACCGGATTATCATCCGGTGCTCCCGGCGAGTTCCCCCCGTTTCTACTCATTGCGCCAGCCTTCTTCTAACTTCTAACTCCTAACTCCTAGCTCCTCGTAGCACCAGATCAACCACCGGATTATCACCGCGGTGCTCCAGTGAGTTCCCCCCGTTTCTACTCATTACTCACTGCGCCAGCCTTCTTCTAACTCCTAACTCCTAACTCCTAACTCCTAACCAACTACCCCGCCCCAATGCTGGTTCCGTGCTTCACAGCGCGGCCGAAATAATCTCGTCCGCCATTATCCGGCACCGCCCGGCCCTGATTGATAAGCGGGGAATCTTGCCGCAAGCGAAAATCTTGTCCTCTGATATTAACAAACCCCGGATTCACGTGCAGGTTGGATTTAGCCGACGGCGGCGATCCCTGCCAGGGACCGAAATAATCGTTGTGGACAAACTGCCCGGCCGATACGGGGCCATTGGTCCTGAAAATTCCCTTTCCCATGGCATAAAATATGTTGTTTTCAAAACACGGGGCACCGGTGTAAATTACGCCCACGCCGCGACTGACCAGGAAATCATTGTTGTAAATAAGATTGTTTTTCTGCGCCTGGCATTGCAGATACAGCAAATGCTCGCTTCCCGGCATGGCATTTCTAATGGCGACTGGAAGATGCGGAGCATACAGCGGCGGAACATCGTTGACGCTGATGTTGTACCGCACAATGTTGTCCTTCGCGCTGCCCATGATCAGTAACAATCCACCCCAGTTGCCTTGACTGAAGTTGTATTGCAAAATGCAGTGTCGGCAACCGAAGTCAAAATCAAACGCTTCCGCGTCGCCATTGCCGGGCTGGGGGCGGCTGTCAAAAACTTTGTTAAATTGCATAATTGATCGCGAACAACTGTGCAGCCAAACCGCCGCCGAATACTGGTTTCCGCGTTGGCCAGATTTCGTCCGCAGGCAACTGTCATGAACCGTGTTATACGCGACCATGGCTCCTACGCTGCCCAGCACCAGAATAGCATCACCGCCTATATTGCTTAATTGATTGTGCACTACCACCACGTCCCGGCTGGGCAGCAAAGGGCCGGTTAAGTGTTGGGAATTTGCCATAGTGGAGAAGTAGCCGCTGTTGGCGGGCGTCCACACCACGATGCCGCAACGGTCGACATCGGTGATGGTGTTGTGGCTTATTTTTACATCACGGTAAGTTGAAAACGGGGCATTGCGCGATATCCATCCGTTAAGTCCGACAAATATGCCGCCGCTGTCATAGTGGGAAACGCCGCCGATGATATGACGGATCAGGCAATGTGCAATGACAATATGGTGCAATACATGGTGGCAAGTTGAATTCACCAGAAGGCCCACTCTAGGGCCTTTAAGAGAGGTCGCCGTGGCGGTGCTGGTCATGCACAAATGCCGAATTTCCCAGTACCCTTCATTGATGACACTGACCGCCGCACCCGTCGCCTGGCCCATATTAATTTCAGGAAGCGGTCCCGGGCCATAAGAATCTACCCGAATCGGCAGGCCCGCCGACCCCTGTCCCCGTAAATTCAGTTGCCCCCGCCAGATGTCGCCAGCGCGAAACAAGACCCGATCCCCCGGCTTAAATATCTGCCGATTAACCCGGGCCAGCGTTCGCCACGGAGCGTTTCGCCGGGTACCGGAATTGGCATTGCGCCCGGTATTGGCGTTGACATAATAGGTTCTGGAAACCTGCGGGCCTGCCAGCGCCGCCGCCTGACTCATGGCGCTGGGGCACAGCATCGCAAGTGTAATGGCCACGGTCCACATGTAACGAGCATGGCGATTATTCAAGCAAACCTCCGGGTAATTGGTTGTAAACAATTATGCGCCCCGCCGCGCGCAGCCGCTGCGCTCAAGTACTACACGGTCAAGTACTATACTATACTTTGGCCCACCCCGTTATGCCAGAACCGGTGTGATTGGGAGGAGTTAGAAGTGTCAGTAATTGCAGTAGTTGCAGAATTATCAGTACATTCAGGGATTTGAACCTGGAACCTGGAACCTGGAACCTGGAATGCCGAACATACCGCCAGAGCGTACTGTAACCTCTTCCGCCCACTCGCCGTTCCTCCGTTACCTCCACTACCTCTGTGGTGACTGCGAAGAGGAGTTAGGAGTTAGGAGTTAGAAGTTAGAATTTTCTGGAAGCGCTGGCGCTTTACTTTTTTGCTCGGGAGGATAAACCGGCTAGTTCGCTCGTTCCCCCCGTTTTACTCATTGCGCCAGCCGCCGCCGTCGTTAATCTGTGTTAATCCGTCAAATCTGTGGATCTCCGGGGCGAGAAGTTAGGAGTTGGAAGTGTCAGTAATTGCAGTAGTTGCAGTACATTCAGAACCCGGAACCTGGAACCTGGAACCTGGAACCTGGAATCTGGAATCTGGAATCTACTGCCAATGCTGATAATACTGTCCCCCGTAACCTGTAACCTGTAACCCCGTCCGCCCCGTAGCACCAGATCAACCACCGGATTACCATCCGGTGCTCCGGGGAGATTCCCACCGTTTCCCCGGTTTTGCTCATTATTCATTATTCATTGCGCAAGCCCCCTGTCCCCTGTAACCCGTAACCTGTAACCCCGTCCGCCCCCGTAGCACCAGATCAACCACCGGATTACCATCCGGTGCTCCCGGCGAGTTCCCCCGTTTTTACTCATTGCGCCAGCCTTCTTCTAACTTCTAACTTCTAACTCCTAACTCCTAGCTCCTCGTAGCACCAGATCAACCACCGGGTTATCACCACGGTGCTCCAGTGGGATCCCCCCGTTTCTACTCATTAATCGTTGCGCCAGCCGCCGTCTTCTAACTCCTAACTCCCAACTCCTAGCTCCTCGTCCTACGGCATCTGCGAAACGCCCGCCGGGGGATTGGCGCTCCAGCCGGCGGCCCAGTCCAGATTCCATAAGTGCTTCACTTCCTCATGCTCCACATGGCCGTCCCAGAATGCCATGTTGATCCCATTGCCATGCCGCGCCAGGCACCAGCGCTGCATATCCCCACCACTCGTCGGCACGTTATCACCCCAATTGGTGGCTCCGGTAACATAACTTAGCACCGGCGGAGTATCATTCTCCCTGGGGCCGCCATCGACCCAAATGCTATCGCCAAAGGCTGGCACATTGCCCAGAATTCCCGGCTCCGGCCAGTAGGCGGCTGGAGGATTGCTGCTGGGCGCAACAAAATAATCGTAGTTCTGCGTGCCAGAGCTTCCCCCCGGACCATACAACCATGCATTAAAGCCATAGCTGCTCTGTAAGTATTTGAACTGGTACTGACCATAACCATTCCACCACCAATTTTGCGCCACGCCTCCACTAAACGCATAGCCGTTGGCGTTAAGGGCCGCTTCCGACCACGGCGACACCGACGGGCACATTAAAACCGATTCAAATTTTTGAAAATCAATCTGATCAGGGCTGTACTGATTGCCCTGCTTTTGCGACTGCACCATATAGGGGCCTAAGGGAATTACCCAGGTGCTAAATAAGCCGGTGTTGGTGTTGTACATATATGGAAACACGTGTCCCAAATAGGAAGATTGATAATCCATTAGTGCCATGGCCATCTGCCGCTGATTGCTCGCGCAAACAACCGAATTGGCCAGCGCCCGGGCACGGGCCAGCGCGGGCAACAGCAAAGCCATCAGCAGGGCGATAATGGCAATTACCACCAATAACTCCACCAGTGAAAATGCATGGCGTTTCATCGTGGTCTCCTTGTGTTTACGGAACCCTTCAACCTACATCGACATAGGCGTGCATGTCCAAGGCCTACATAACATTGTAGGCCCCCTGGGATCCTGTTGTTGGACAAATACGTAACCGTTATTATTCATTTTGAACACCCGCTTGTCAATCGCGGCGCAGCGGAAATGCCCGTTGGGGCGTGGCAATTTTTCCGGGCAGCGCCGAAATAACGCCAAATCAGGGGCAAATCACGCCGTTTGGTCCCGGCGAGTCGGGATGCTTTTATGGTGCGTTCCACCACCGGCAAAGCCGGCGGCTTTGTGAAGTTTGCCCACACGGCCGTGTGGCCCGGAAATGTTGCCACGCCCGCCCGTCGGAATTATTATTTATAAACGGGTATTTGCAACTTGTAACAGCTAACAGTAAAGTACTTGTGCCCGAGGTCGGCGATTACTCGGACCGGCTCCCAGGAGTCGAAGACGCGTTTTTCGGACATTACTTTAGGCTTTCCAGCGATGCGGGGTATGACGGCTTTTCAGTGTTAACCAACAAAGGAGTTCACGATGACCAAACGTATTTTTCAGGCGTGCCTGCGGCCCATCTGTTGCCTGGGCTTATTGGGTTTGTTCTGTATGGCACTGCCAGCCGGGTTGGCACATGCCGCGACCGTACGCAAGGTTATTCCCGTCTGGCCCAAGCTCAACGTGCCTAAGAAATGGCAGAACGGCAATAACAATGAATGGCCCACCCTGACCGTTATGCTGGCACCGCATCCCAACGGTACGGCCGTGGTGATCTGCCCCGGCGGGGCGTATGCCTATGAGGTCATGGGCGGAGAGGGGTATGCACCCGGCCATTGGATGAACACCCTGGGCGTAAGCGCCTTTGTGCTAAAGTACCGCTTGCCCCTAAGGCGCATGCCCAAAAACGGTGTCCCGCTTCCCTTGCAGGATGTACGCCGCGCTGTGCAGATTTTGCGTGCCAATGCCAAGAAATGGAAAATTAATCCCCATCGGATCGGCGTGATGGGCTTCTCCGCCGGTGGCCACCTGGCCGCCATGGCCGGCACACACTTTCTGCCCGGTAACCCCCGCGCACCGGATCCACTTAACCGCCTAAGCACCCGGCCGAACTTTTTGGTGTTGTGCTATCCGGTAATTTCCATGATGCCGGGACTTACCCATCCGCAGTCGCATTATGAATTGCTGGGTCACAAAGCACCTCTGGATCTGGATCGGTATTATTCCAATGAACTCACGGTCTCCAAGCTCACGCCGCCGACATTTATCTGCTGCGCAGCCGATGACAACGTGGTCAACCCGCTCAACAGCATTGATTTTTATAAAGCCCTCAAGGAGGTCCATGTTCCGGTTAAGTTTGTCGAATTCAAACACGGGCAACATGGATTCAGCCTCGGACGCAGCGGTACCGATTCCGTCCAATGGCCCGCCGACTGCGAAGCCTGGCTTAAGAAAATGAAATTTCTGCCGCCGGCAGCCAAAGCCGGGAAATGACCCCGGAATGCCGGGTTAGGAGTTAGGAGTTAGGAGTTAGAAGAAGGCTGGCGCAATGAGTAAAAACGGGGGGACTCACCGGAGCACCGGATGATAATCCGGTGGTTGATCTGGTGCTACGAGGCGGACGGGGTTACAGTTTACAGGTTACAGGGGGCTTGCGCAATGAATAATGAATAATGAGCAAAACCGGGGAAACGGTGGGAATCCCCCCGGAGCACCGGATGGTAATCCGGTGGTTGATCCAATGCTACGAGGAGTTAGGAGCTAGAAGTTAGAAGCTAAAAGCCAGCGCGACCCAGCCGGTTTATCCTGCCGAGCAAAATAGTAAAGCGGCAGCGCTTCCTCATTCTAACTCCTAACTCCTAGCTCCTAACTCCTCAGCCCAGTCCCCACGGTTCTCTGTGGCACGTTGCGCCGCGTAGAGTTATAAGTTAAAAGCCAGCGCGACCCAGCCGGTTTATCCTGCCGAGCAAAACAGTAAAGCGACAGCGCTTCCAAAAACTTCTAACTCCTAACTCCTAACTCCTCCTCCCAATCACCACAGAGGCAGTGAAGGTAAGGGAGGAACGGCGAGTCGGCGGAAGAGGTTACAGTACGCTCTGGCGGTATGTTCGGCATTCCAGATTCCAGGTTCCAGGTTCCAGGTTCTGAATGTACTGATAATACTGCAACTACTGACCCTCCTAACTCCTAACTCCTAGCCCCTTGTATTCCCGCGGGAAAGCATTTATTGCCAGAAATTCAACTGGTTTGAGGCCGGGTAGGTGTAACGGCATTGGAGATAGGGAAAGCCTATCCACGAAACCGAGCCATCATTGTACAGGTCATTTCCGCCATCGGGTGCACCGATGGGGCTGGTAACATGATTAGACCACGGGGCAACCATGTCACCGGCCACGTGAGCGCCGCCGTTGGATAAATTGGCATTGAAAAACCAACTGCTCCCCTGGCTTACCATGGCATCTGCGGCGACAATAGACCCTGGACGGCTGATAGGCGTCTGCGCGAAAGGATGCAGCGGCTCAAGATAGTTGTTGGTAAAAACGATCTGCGTGGTCGGATTTGTTAGGTCGGCTATTGTTGCAGTCAAAGCGACTCCGCCGCTGCCGTTGAAATCGAAAGCACCCTCCTGCCGGCCCACGTAATAGCAATAGCTGATACGGACTCCAGTGTAGTCGACAGATGTGTTGGGTGTACTATACAGCGTGGAGACGTCGGCTTTGTTGCCAAAAAGACCGGATTCCGGGCAATAATAAGCTGCCGGGTTGGGCAAAATGCCCGTGTGGTATAAAATGGCCGGTCCCCACGGATTTCCGTATAACACGTTTTTTGGCGGGACATTATACCCAATGGGGCCTGTTGGCCACTCGCCAATGTCGACCGGTGGGTATGCACCTCTGTATTGTACGGCATAAACCCTGTCTGCCTCGCCAATCTGGCGCAGGTTAGAAGCGCAAACCACCCGATTGGCCAGATGTCGGGCACGGTTTAGCGCCGGCAGCAATAAGGACATCAGAAGCGCGATGATCGAAATAACCGTCAACAACTCCACCAGCGAAAACCCGGAGTTATGTAATCTTGCTTTTGCTATCGGAACTTGTGTGAAGACTTTCATGGCGTGCTCCTTTTTTAGTTGCCGATCCCTTCGTCTAACCCCTCAACATATATACGCATCCAAAACCGTTCCAGAACTGCCGCGCTTCGCAGATTTTGGACAAGCACCTACTTCCTTATTATTCCTTTTGAACCCCCGATTGTCAAGATAAATCCCCAGTTAAAGTCACAAAACAGTGCCGAAAACAGGCCACGCCCCGAGACCCACGGGGGGATCCACAGATTTAACGGATTAACACAGATTAACGAGCGAGGGGGGCGGGGGGGCGTGTCAGTAATTGCAGTAGTTGCAGTATTATCAGCAATTGCAGTAATTGCAGAACCTGGAACCTGGAACCTGGAATCTGGAATCTGGAATGTCGAACGTACTGCCAGGGCGTGCTGTAACCTCTTCCGCCGACTCGCCGTTCCTCCCTTACCTCCACTACCTCTGTGGTGACTGGGCTGAGGAGTTAGGAGCTAGGAGTTAGGAGTTAGAATGAGGAAGCGCTGCCGCTTTACTATTTTGCTCGGCAGGATAAACCGGCTGGGTCGCGCTGGCTTTTAACTTATAACTCTACGCGGCGCAACGTGCCATAGAGAACCGTGGGGACTGGGCGGAGGGGTTAGAAGCTAGAAGTTAGGAGTTAGAAGGCTGAGGAAGCGCTGCGGCTTTTCTATTTTGCTCGGCAGGATAAACCCGGCAGCTCGCGCCGTCCTCTAACTTCTAACTTCTAGCTCCTAACATCTCGTAGCATTGGATCAACCACCGGGTTATCACCACGGTGCTCCAGTGAGTTCCCCCCGTTTTTACTCATTACTAATTGCGCCAGCCTTCTCCTAACTTCTAACTTCTAACTTCTAACTTCTAACTCCTAACTCCTAGCTCCTAGCTCCTAGCTCCTAACTCCTCTCCCATTCCTCTTGACTCGCCCACTTTTTTGCGTATACTTCTCAATGTGGTTAACTATTTAATCACACCATGTATAAACGGGCCTCTTGCCCGGGGAATTTTATAAGTGCAAAAGTGGCTCGGGCGACCTCTTTGGGACGGGGAGAGCGCCCGAAAATTATTTGCTAGGGATGTGGCAATACCGCTTTACCCGCCCGGTTTGCGGTGGGTTGAACGTTTCTCGACATCGCGAGAGCCAATTTGGAGGTTTTCTTATGGCCACGGAGAAATCAGTTTCGCAGTTATTTATCCACCAGGCAAATCGTCGGGCACGGGCGTTTACGCTCATTGAACTTTTGGTGGTTATTTCCATTATCGCACTATTAATTTCCCTGCTGCTCCCGGCCCTCGCCGCGGCCAAGGAAGATGCCAACGCGGCCGTTTGCGCAAATAATCTTCGACAAATGGCCGTGGCCATCCAGGAGTACCAAGGCTCCTGGAAGGGGCATCGTTTCACCTATGTGCTCAACCAGGGTGTAGATTTCGATACCTGGGTAGTGCCCCTGGCTCCTTACTTAACGTCCTCGCATAAGCAGCCAACGACGACCGGGTACCAGGTCAATTTTGCGGCCCTCGAGAATGTTATTATTTGTCCCGACACTACGCCCATACGGAACCTCCAGAGTTCCAGTCCGACTTTTGTGGGACAAATCCATCAGCCGTATTATTTTGGAAATGCTGGTGCGCAGTCCGCGGTGTGGGAAGAAAACCAAGTGCAATACTGGCAGTCGAGTTATGGGTTTAACGGCTGGCTTTATGGCAACGGCCAGAACTTCTCATCCCAGAATTGGCCCAATAATATCGCCAGCGTCCCAACAAGTTTGGTTCCGGCATTTGGGGATTGTTTTTGGGTCGATGGGTGGCCCTACCAGACTATGAATCCAAGTGTGGCTGAAATAGGCTACGCGACCGGCCAAGTTCCCCTGCCCGCCAACAGCCTGCCGTTCTCCGGCGACAACGAGCGCTGGGCGATGGCGCGTCACGGTAACGGCATCAATATGTCCTTCGTGGACGGGCATGTAGAGCATGTCGAGGTCAAGAAGCTATGGACGCTTAACTGGTCCAGCGGCTGGGTTACCCAGAATCCCCCGCCCAGCGGAGTCCTATCTTTGCCGTGAGGGGGGGGGGACGAGGAGTTAGGAGTTAGGAGTTAGGAGTTAGAATTTTCTGGAAGCGCTGCGGCTTTACAATTTTGTTCGGCAGGATAAACCTGCCGGCTCGCGCCGTCTTCCAGCCTCTAACTTCTAGCTCCTAACTCCTCGTAGCATTAGATCAACCACCGGATTACCATCCGGTGCTCCGGTGATACCGCCGCCGTTCCCTCCGTCTCTACTCATTACTAATTGCGCCAGCCTTCTTCTAACTCCTAACTCCTAACTCCTAACTCCCAACTCCTCTCGCAGCGGGTTCGCGGATGTGAACAATATGACTTATTTTACGTATGATTTAGCGGTTCCTGTGCATTGTGGGGGCGACTCGGTTATCTGTTGAAATGTTGAAAAAAAATCAGCTTTTTTTCTTGATTAACACGTTTTGGTGGTTATACTAAGGCAAGTGGTTAAATCTTGTACCACGACAAATGTAGGCGGATGTAATTTAGCGGTTGCGTTTTACAGGTGCAAAGTCGCTCTGGTGCAGGGTTCGGCAAGTAGAGAGATTATTCGGCCAAGCGGCCAAGCCGCCAAGTGTCGAAAAAGGAGGTGGCAGACGAAAAAAAATGCCTCGGAAAGGGCCACGACGATTGGCCTGATTCAGTAATTTTGTCAGTTTCTGGTTTCCATTTTTGCCAGCCATTGTGGCTGGCGTGGAGAAGAGACTAAAATATTTTGTTTTGCGGAGTAAAGTTATGAAATCCATGAAAAATGCACTTACATTGGCATTGGTTGCCGCCGGAGTGACTGCTGTGTCTCTGGCGGCGGCCCGCCCGGCACAGGCGACCATCATTGTCGGCGACAACTTCAGCGCCACCGACGGACCAACCAATCTGGCGGGAACCACCCCCGATGTGGCTGACGCGCCCGGTGGAACTTGGAGCGTTAGCACTGGCCCCACGGCGCAGACGGTTGGGCCTCATAATACCACTTACCCTAGTTACTATGGTATCCCCGCCCCCTTGCTATTCATGTGGAACAACGGCGGCAACGGCGCGGCCACGATCGCCCTGGCTAGCAACACCGGCTACACCAAGCCGTCCCAACTGCAGATTTCGGCGGCCCTGTACACGAATCCGGAGGCCT
>JAJZDN010000102.1 GCA_021805985.1 Planctomycetota bacterium
CGAGCGAAGTGAAACGCGTCGGGCCAGCCAACGATATCAGCAATGGCACCAATGGGTTGGTCCGTGCGCAACAGCAAATCGGCGGCCCGTTCAGCTCGAAGTCTGGTTAGATAGTGCATAGGCGAAAGGCCTGTGGCCGTCTTGAACTGGCGACCCAGATGAGCCGGATCGCTATAGACCCGCGCCGCCAGCAGTTCTCTGGTCCACGGCCTCGCCAATTCTGCCTCCAGAATCCGGATGGCTTGGGCAACGCGCGGCGGTGTGCAGTGGGGTGTAACGATGGCCGCGGGATGCTGGTGCACAAATTCATAGGCCAATTCGTCGAAAAACAACATCAATCCACTGATAACACGGGCGGCATGGGGCGCGGAAGTACCCCTTAGGTAAGATCCCAATCCTGATAAAATAGTATGGGCCTGCTGCAGGGGTTGTTGTGCGGCATGAAATATCAGTGATTTAGCCTGTCTGTCGCCGGCATCTACTCCAGCGAGCAACGCTCCGATCGCCGGCTCCTGAAGGGTCCATGCCAGATGGTTTTTCAATATTTCCGTGCCAATGCAACAATTATAAATATGGAGATTATTGCAGTGGTAATAACCATGCCAAATTCCGGGCTGTAATACAATGACATCTCCCGCGGATAGAGCCACCGTGCCGTGATCGGAACGGTGCTCTGCACCACCATTCAAGATGATCACAATTTCCAGGAAATTGTGGTCATGTTTCTCTTCGTTTCCGCTTTCGTGAATCCACTCTTTAAGATAGATTGGCAAGTGGGAGGGTGGCAACAGCCAACTGTGCTTTTTGAATTCAATCATATCCATCTCGCGTCACTGTTAAGCCTGAACGGATTCCTATCGGTAGCGCTTAACTTCTTCTTCTGTTCTTTAGATTATACCACGACTTGGACTTCTGTCCGCCCGGCAGGGCGATCGTGATTGGCGCAGCGTGCGTGGTGGATGTGATGGCACGGCACCTCGGCGGTATTGCCTGCAGATGCCGAAACGAAAGGTCCTAATAGCTAGATAAAACCCCGTTTTTATAGGGCATACAGTTGCACGTTTTAGCCAATACTATTGCACGTTTTAGCCTAACACCCCGTATGCCTTCTAGCGTACACTTATCTTTAACGTCAGTGTTCATTGGCGGAGAACGATAAGATGGCACCGGTGCCCTCTTCTGATTGAAAGAATTTTCGACTCTATATTTGCTGATTGTTCGGCCAGTGTGGAGAAGAAACAATTAAATCGTTTTTTTTGAAAAGGAGGTTGCGGGTCGAAAAAAGTTTTCCAGGGACAGGTTCCCATTTGGCTCGATGAGACAACTGGGTAGTTTTGTCAGTTCTCGATTCCATTTTTGTCGGCCATTGCGGCTGGCATGGAGAAGAGACGAATAATTGGTTTTAAGGAACAAAGTTATGAAATCCATGAAAAACACACTTTTAATGGCAATGGTTGCCGCGGGATGCGCTGCAGTCGGTACGGCCCAGGCGACAGTTGTTAACATTCAGTTCGCGGGGACCGGCGTGTACAGTGGGCAGGCTGGGTCATTTAGTGGCCACCAAGGCGCTTACACGGCCGATGGTGTGGCCGCCCCGACTTGGAATGTTCTCTTCGAAACGAACACATCCAGCAGTGGTTCCATGAGCAATCTTCTCGCCTCGAATAGCACAGCCACCACTCCCGTAGCCACCACCGAAGCCGTCAGCTTCGCTTCAAGTGGTACATACAGCAACGGCACCACCCCAAATAACAATCTCTTGGATGGGTTTTTGGTATTTTCTGGTACCGTCACGCTCACAGGCCTGACCGATAATGGCAAGTACCAACTTTACCTGTACGGCCAGAATGGAGGCTTCGATAACAATGGAGCTAAATTCTCCATCAGTACCGGGACCGGCACTCCAGCCACTGGGAGCAATGCGATCGCCGCTAACCCGGCAACGGTTTCTGGGACCTTCCAGGAAAATGCCAATTACGTGATTTTCAATGCACAGGCCAATGCTACCGGAACGCTGGCTGTAAATTGGGCTGCTCCTGGCGTCACTAATTCTGGAACCACGAACGGCGGCTACGAAGGCGATTTCAACGGTTTACAGGTCATCAGCTCTGCGGCTGCGGTTCCCGAACCGGCCTCTGTGGGCCTCATGGGCGCAGGTGCGTTAGGGCTGTTGTTATTGGGCCGCAAACGCAAGACCGCCTGAAGCGGCTGGCATAGGCTATAAGTAAAACAGGCGGGCCGGACGGGAGACGGCCTCCGGCCCGCTTTTTATCATACGTCCAGGGCGTTTGAAAAACTGATAAATGATGACTATCAGGTTGTGCCCCTGGACCTGTAATAGTCGATTATTACTAGAAGGAGTAATCAGATGTTAAACTCTTCAAACAGTACTGCCAGGGCGGCCATAAGAGGAAAAAATAAGACCCGTGCGCAGTACGGCTTTACATTAGTAGAATTGCTGGTGGTCATTTCGATCATCGCGCTGCTTATTGCGTTGCTGCTGCCGGCGCTGGCCAAAGCCAAGCGCCTGGCCAACAGCACGTTGTGTTCCAGCAATCTGCGTCAGCTCGGCATCGCCTACACGGAGTATACACAATCCAGCGCAGCCGCCAGTCACGGTTTACTTTCTACGACCGACCCCGACGCCTATGGTGGGTGGGATACCGCATTGGCTCCGATGTTTGGGGGCCCGGACGTCGCTTCCCCCACCACCGGGTGGCAGCTTACTGCTACTGACCCCTTGCCGGCCAGTGAAGTCGCCGTTTTGCATTGTCCTTCAACCCAGATCGAGACTCCATCCTCTTTTAACTGGTCCACAATGGATCCCTACGGAACTGCCACCACGCCCTGGAATTTATACAGCAATGGAGAACTTGCAAGTTATGGCTTAAATGGATGGATGTTGAACTACCAGGGGAGCTCGCCGGGAGGGCAAAATAATATGGGGTATTTTTCATCTCCCAGCAATCAATCCTATTTCTGGCCCAATAGCCAATCCGTTCCCGATGCCCACGCTCCGTTGTTTGCCGATTCTCTCTTCTTTATTGCTTGGCCGCATCCCACCGACGCGGTTCCGATTGATCTGGCCGGTTCCGTCGCGGATCAACATACCCCGGGCCAGATGTGGCAATATTGTTTTAATCGCCACGAACTGGGCATCAATGTAGTCTTTGCCGATGGGCATGTGGATCATGTTCATGACGGCGATCTCTGGACTTTGGAATGGTATCCCGGTTGGAATCCCATGCAGTCCAAAGTCATGCCGCAGTAATTGAACAGGGCCGTTGAGCACTACGCCGAAACGGGTAACCGTTCACAGGGAAGTCAGAAGTTGGAAGTTGGAAGTTAGCTGGCGGCTTCGTGCCGCCGCGTCGTAAAGTATCAAACAACCGCCGGCCAACACCCAACCGACCCGGGAGAACACAAGGCTCCCAGAACTCCGTGAACGGTTACCGAAACGGAAAGCCATAAATAATTACCTCTTACAGCGGATAAAGCCAATTATGCCAAATATAGAATCCGGCCCAGTGGATACTGGAGTTTCTCGTCGCAATTTTCTTAAAGTATTGACCGCTGCGTCGGTGGCCACGACGCTGGCACCGGTCATAAGCGCTACCTCGCAAGCATACGCTGAAGAAATTGGCGTGCCCCTGCGCGGACCCGATGGCAGAGTCATTGTATTTCACCCGCCCATGGCCTCGGGAATACCGCTGGGAGGTATGGGTGCCGGCACGTTCGAACTTCGCGCCGACGGCGGCATGTACGAATGGCAGATTTTTAATAACTGGGGCCAGCGACTGGTTCTACCCGATACGTTTTTTGCAATTCGGGCGCAAGAACAGGGAAAAGTGCCAGTCGTGCGTCGACTGGAAACAATTCGGCACACATCCAATCCCGGCACGCCGGTATCGAACATTACCTATGAGGGAAGGTTCCCCATTGCGCGGCTGAAATATGAAGAGCCGGCGCTGCCAGTGAATGTATCCCTCACGGCGTGGTCGCCCTTTATTCCCCACCAATCACGCGATTCCGGCTTGCCGGGCGCACTATTTACTTTTGAACTCACCAATCCCGGGCACACTACAGTTCACGCGACACTGCTTAGCAGTATTCGCAACGGCGTGGCACTGAACAATGGTTGGACGGGAACGCAAAATAAGTTGCAACGCGGTACGGATATGACTGCCATCCACATGACGCCCCGGCTTGATTCGCGGCAATCGACGATGAGCAAACCTGTGCGAGTGTTGGTTCTAATGGAGTCGATGCCGGCCCGGGTAAAGGAAGTGCTCGAAAATACGCCTCATCTGACTTTGGACACCAGCACCAGCGTTACCAAGGGTCCCATCAAACTGCCAGTATCCACGGCTGCAGAACTGGTCAAACAATACGACGTGGTGTGGCTGGGGGAGATCCCTCATGCCAGCGAAGCGCTGGGCCATGCCAATATGGAAATGATTCGTGAAGCAGTGCACCAGGGAGTTGGCCTGTTTGTCACCGGGGGTCAGAATGCGTTTTATGGTGCCAGCGCCACGCAATGGGGCCACATGAACGGCACCCCCATTGAAGAGGCGTTGCCTATTAAGTTTCGCGACTCGATAGACACGGTCAATGCGTTAACGCGTATTCATCTGCAAGAGAAAACTGACTATATGCTGGGACTGGCCCAGTGCGATAATGGCATGATCGGTTTGCCGCAGCAGCAATCAGGAATTAACCATCATGCTGTCCAAGTGGACAGGCTTCCTTACGCTGCTACCGCAGGTTACGCGGCCGTTCAACTTGCCGGCTACAATAGCGTTGCGGCTGTCAAGCCGGGTGCCAACGTGCCCCTAAGAGGGCACTATGGCGCACCCTTGTTGATAACCGGTGATTACGGTCGCGGGCGCACGGCCGTATGGGCGACTTCGGTAAGTGGCGGATGGGTACCCGTTGACGGGTACGGTGGGTGGCAGCCTCCAAAATGGACGCAGATGCCAATATTCTATGCGGGCCTGCTGGCTCATTTGGCGCGCGGCACATTTAATCCCGGATATGGCGTGGCAGCTTCTGACATATCCCATGGTGATATGACGCTCGCAGTACTTTCGGCCGATGCCATGGCGGCCACGCAATGGCAGGATGCCGCCACATTTTGGAACAACTTTTCCGAGCATGGTACACTCGTGGAGCAATCTGTACCTCCGGAAAGCACGCGCAACGCAGCCTTGGCCTCCGCGGTTGAGCTGGCGCCGGGTGAAACACGAAAAATAACATTTGTGTTGACTTGGAATTTTCCTAATCAGTACACTATTTTTAATAAGCCGGAGTTTTTAGGCCACATCTACAGCCAGTGGTTTAATAACTCCCTGGAAGTGACCCGGGAAATCGCCCAGCGGCATGAAGAGCTTTTTGCACGTAGTGCGGCTTTTCCAAATGCGCTTTACGCCGGGAGTTTACCGCCCAAAATCAAGGATGCCGTCAACGCCCAACTCACGACCTTCAATAAGGAGACGTGGTGGGTCAAAGATGGCACGTTTGCCGTATGGGAAGGCATGGTATGCTGCGGTATGCAGACTCTGGATGTGGCCTTTTACGGTTCCACCCCGGTTTCTGCGCTTTTTCCAGATCTGCAGAAAACGTCCATGCGGCTTTCCGCCCGCCACCAAAAACCCGATGGCGAAATGCCGCACTCCTTTCCCGGCAATTTCACGCATCCGGATTCATGGTGGAAGCTCGACCTCATGCCCGCGTTTACTCTGATGGTTTACCGAGACTACCTCTGGTCGGGCGATCATCATTATCTGCGTGAAATGTGGCCAGTGATTACTAAGGCCATGGCCTACGACCAGCGCACCGATAAGGATAAAGATTTTCTGCCGGACGATCAGGGGGCAGACTGCACCTTTGACGCGTGGCCCATGAATGGAACAACTTCCTACGTTTCCAGTATGTTTCTTGCTGCCCTGACGGCGGGCATTCGTATGGCCCGCGTCCTGGGTGACACTAAAGTTGAGGCTGATTACACCCAATGGCTGGAAAAGGGTAAAAAAAGTTTTGAATCCGAATTGTGGAACGGTCACTATTACCAAATGGCTCGGGATATCACGACGGGAATTCAAAACACGGGGATTCTCCTGGCAGGCACAGCGGGGCAATGGTTTGCCGACATCTGCGATCTGGGCAACGTGCTGCCGCACGATCATGTTAAATCACATAATGAGCAAGCCTTTCATTATTGTCGCCAGAAGACCCGCCCCGGCATGTGGTATGTGAATCCCGATGATGGTATTGCCTACATCAACGGATTTTGGCCTCACGGCGGCAAGCCCGAAGGCGACGGGCAGTGGAGCGCGCCATGGACGGGAGTTGAATATATGTTTGCCTCATCGCTGGCTTATGCTGGCCGCGCCGACTTAGCTGAAACGGTGACCACAGATGTATACGACCGTTATGTTAAACGCCGGGCACCATGGAACCATACTGAATGTGGACAACATTATTTCCGGGCGCTAAGTGTATGGACGATATTATTGGGAATGCAAGGTTTCCGCTGGGATGCCATCCGCCGATCTCTGGGCTTTACGCCGCGGGTATCCCCGGAAAATCACCGCTCGCTGTTTTGTACCGCCGCCGGATGGGGTGAATATTTCGCCAATACCACGGGCGGCCGACGGATTCATCGCGTCCTCCTTCAAGCGGGTAAACTGGCTCTATCCGAATTTACCATCGGGCTAAGTGAGGCGGAAGGCGTTCATCCCGCAGGCAACCTTCGGGTTACCTATGACAACAAACTTGTCGAGGTAACGGAAACTAAAGCTGATGGTCGCATAGTAATTACCTTTAAGCGACCGCTGCTCATGCAAGCTGGCTCATCCGTGGAGATTTCGTGGTAGTGGTGCGTGTACATGAACCGGCCACCGGGTTATCACCACGGGGAACTATGGCGCGATGTTCCCCCCGGCACCGGATGATTAATCCGGTAGTTGATCCAGTGCCGCGAGCCCACCACAGGGCCACAACGCGCGTTTTAGCCAACAACCTTGCGCGTTTTAGCCTAACGCCTTGTTTAGCATCCGTTATAAACTGTTATTTGTAGGCGTGACAGAGCGCTTGTTTGCAGAAGAGAGAAGTAATTTGTTTGGAGGGGCCTGGGTATGAAATTCGCGAAAACACAGTTTTATTGACACTTGTTGCGGCGGCCTTGGCGAGAGTCGGCTTAGCCCAGGCGGATGTTGTTGACATTCAGTTCAAGCACTCCATTGCAAGGATTTTAAAATGCTATCACTGAAAACACGGGATCAAGTTACGTTAAAACAACTACGGTGTATTCGCGCAGCGTTCCTGGCAGTGCCCGTAATGGCGGTGGGTATTTTGGCACGCCCGCTTCCAGTCTCGGCACTAGCCTACGTTGGCAGCCCCACCGGGGCACAGGTGGATCGCTTCAGTTCAGGCTTTGGAACCACGCTTTATAGCAATGGAACACCGGTGCCCAATACCAATTCGTCCTATATTGGGCTGGGCTATAATCTATCGGGAGTGGGTTGGCTCCAAGGCACGGGACTTACAGCAGGGTACGAGCCGCGCCGCGTGCAGAGTGTGACGATGATCACGCCGCTTAATTTTGCGCTCGCGGCACATTACAGCAACCTAGCCTATTTTCAAGGCGACAACCTGGATTTTGTCGGCAGCCAAGGCCATTTATTCGACACTAACGGCGTGGCCATTACAAATCCGGGCGTCGCGGATTTCGCTGTTGGGACCCTGGCCCAGGCATTGGCCCCCAGCCAGGATGTGGCGGCGTATCGAATTCTGGACGTGGCGTCGCAGGATTATAACGGTCTGCCGGCGGTTGTTTATGGCAGCCAACTTGATAACAATGGCCCGACGATTGGAAATGCTGTTATGCTCGGAGGCGGCGGCTACGACTGGGCAACGCCCCCCGACACTGCAGTGGTTGGTCGGGCCAATTCTTGGCAAGGCGGGGACTCGGGTAGTCCGCTGTTTATTTCGTATAAAGCACCCGGCAGCAGCACCACACAACTCACTCTTGCGGGGACATGCTGGACGGCGAAGATGGTAAATAGTTATCTGCCTTCGACAGCATACTTCGGTAGTGTCGCCGGCACTGTCGGGGTCGTCAACGGTGTCATTCAAAGCGAAGGCTACGCCTTAAAGTGGACCATCTATGACAATCCGTCAGACCCTGCTAATACCGCCCCGGGCTGGACCGGGGCAGCCGGTAATGGCGATTTCGCTTCCACCGCAAACTGGAGCAATAGCAGTGTACCCAATAATCTTCCCGTATTGTGGAACGCCGACACAGCCAATGGCCAGACCAATATCGCGCTGGGATCAAGCAATGTCTCACTGCGGGGCATGTTGTTCAAGGCATCAACCTCCACGGCAGGGTTCACTATCTCTGGGACAGGGACCCTTAGCGTCGACTATACCGGCATTCGCAATGAATCCTCGGCCACCCAGACCTTCAACGTTCCGATAACGCTGCTTGACTCCCAAAATTGGGAGGCCGCAAATGGCAACCTTGTTTTCAATGGTAATATTGATACGAGTAGTGGCGGCAATAATTATCTGGTGGCC
The DNA here is from genome assembly GCA_021805985.1 of Planctomycetota bacterium. Classification (GTDB taxonomy): domain Bacteria; phylum Planctomycetota; class Phycisphaerae; order WQYP01; family WQYP01; genus JAMDCX01. The sequence goes on from JAJZDN010000102.1 coordinate 8,581, forward strand.
GTGGGCGGAAACGACAATACAACGATCAATGGAGTTATCTCCGGTTCAGGATTATTGGCCAAGGATAACGCCGGCACGCTGACGCTCACTGCGGCCAACACCTATAGTGGAAATACCATTATCCACAACGGTACGCTGGCGCTGGGAGCAAATGGCACGATTACAGGAGGTGCCAGCCTGCTGTTTGTCGGTGGAAACGGCACTTTCAATCTCGGTGCGCAAAATGTACTCTTTAATGCCATTCTCTCGGAATATGGCGCGGCAGGTCAAATTGTCCTCGGAGGCGGAAGCGTCACCGATTCCACCACGATGGACGGATCGATAGCCTATGCCGGAAGCATCGTTGGTTCGGGAACCCTTTTTAAGGACCAATCTGGCGTGCTCAACATGACGGGAACCGATACCCACGCCGGCGTTACGCAGATCAACCGGGGTATCCTCCGAATTTCTTCGGCGGGCGCATTGTCTGCCAACGCCAATCTTGTCATTAACGCCAATGATGTAAGTGCCCTGGAACTTGGCGCCGGTAATTTCACCGAGGCACTGGGATCCGGAGCCGGCCAGATACAATTTGCGGGATCGGGCAATGCGGGATTTGGGGCTTACGGCGGCGATCGAATCGTCAACCTTGGCGGAAACGGAGCCACTGTAACGTGGGGTGCCGGCTATTTCGTGGGGGCCAATACCAATCTGATCCTGGCAACCGCTTCCTCCACGGGCATGCTGGATTTTCAAAATTCCATAAACTTGAATGGGGGCAACCGCACGATATTGGTCAATGGGGGAAATACGGCGGTCAATGCCCAGCTTAGTGGTGTCTTAAGCAATGGCGGCATTACCAAAGCCGGCACGGGCACCCTTGAACTTACCGCCGCCAACACGTACGCCGGACCAACCATGGTGACTGCGGGTACGTTGCTGGTCAGCGGAACGCTGGCCGGCGGGACGACGGTGAATGTACAAAATGCCGCCACTTTTGCCTACACCAATAGCTCTGCGCTCAACGCCGCTGTTACCGTCAATGGTGGCACTTATATTTACAATTCGCCCGCTACCTACACAGGAAATTTGACATTTAACTCCGGAACCATCGGCGGTACCGGCAATCTATCCAACACCGCGATCACATTAAACAGCGGTGACGCCATTGCACCGGGCTACGGCAATCCGGGGACGTTGGGCACAGGCTCCGAAATTTGGGCGGCCAATGGAAAATATATCTGGCAAATCAATAACCTTTCAGGATACAAGGGTGCGTCCAGCGGCTGGGATTGGCTTAACATCAGTGGAAACCTTGGAATCACTGCATCCGCCGGCGGCCGGTTCATTGTTGCCCTCCAGGCCGGATCGCCTTTGGCAGGTTGGAATCCCGACGTTGCCGGGTCCTGGACGATTGCCACAGCCTCCTCGGGAATATCGGGCTTTAGTGCCTCCGATTTTTCCGTTGATACGACTGATTTTGCACAATTTAATTCTTTGGGAAACGGTATTTTTTCCTTCCAGACCTCGGGGAACAATCTTAATTTGATATTCTCTCCCCAGGCCACGCCGGAACCGGCACCTATCGCACTGCTGCTGATTGGTTTTGGGTATGTCCTGATTCGCCGCCCGGGAAGAACCCGCATGCTTCCACGGCAGTAGGAAGGCACCCATGCCGCCTGAATTCCGCCCCTTTAAAATGCACGTGGCGTTCTCAAGGGCCAGCAGTCCTGGAAATTGCGTGTTCACAGAGGTGCGATTTAATAATGGAAAATAATCAAACTATTTTGTCCCCATGGGGTAACCTTTGGATTACTGCCCGAAAGGCAAGTATATCTCGGTTTTTTTCCTGCTATGTAAATTTCTACCGCCGCTGCAAAACCTTATTAGTTTGCGGTTGACAAAGAACCGGCCTCCGCAAAATAAATCAAGATATCAGACGGCCGTAACACTGGTTTTCGCGGCAATATTCTTTGGATATGCTTGGTTTACAGTTAACGCCGCAAGCGCCTCCGCTGTCCCGCTTGCAGGCCTGCCACAACTTGGTGCGGAAGTCTGGGTTGATCAGGGCACCACCACGCCCCAGCTTGACCATTGGATGAAACTTCTGGCCCAATGCCGTATGCCCTATGCGCGACTGTATATGTTGCAAAATCAACTGCCGGCCGGAAAAAATTGGAAAAGCCATTTGGTGCATGTCTTGGCCCCCTATGCCACAATCCGTCATTTTCTTTGCAGCATGCAAAGATTTTCTAGGCGGCTTTCATCAGCGTTTCCGCCGTTGCACAGCGTGCGGCCATCAGGCTGGTGATGATTTCACGCCCCTTTTCCGTCAGCA
>JAJZDN010000103.1 GCA_021805985.1 Planctomycetota bacterium
TCATGAGGTGCGCGATCTGGGCTTATATCCGCAACTATGGAAGCAACACATGCTTTCAGGTTTGTGTAAGCTCATCAACGGACAGGTCGGTATCAGTGTGCAGACCCCGGATGCCGGAAATGTCGATATATCGCGATCCACAATCGTGGACATGGGCTGGGCCGGTGAAAAGGAGCGTTTGAACTGGCTGGCCTATTGCCGGCAGAATGACCTTCGCGCCGATCCCAGCCGCACGGAATTAATGCGGCTGATGGCCGGTGGGCGCAGTTTTGTCCGTTTCCGGGAACAGTTGTGTCACAACCGTCACTGGTATTCCAGTGACCATGTTCAGGTCACCCGCCGGGCATCGGACGTGGACAGCTTTTTATTTTCATACCGGCAGCTAATTAATCCGGCACGCCACCACTGGCTTTATCTTCTGCGGCCATGGTCGGATCGCCCCTTTGACAACCGCCAACGCCGAATCGTTAAATTGTTTCATGATGAATTGGGCCGCATTCTCGATCAAGATGCTCTGCGCGTGAGTCAGGCTTTGCCGGTATGTCAGCTTTCTCCCCGGTTAAGCCAGACACTTGATCTCCTGGCCACCGGCCTGGCCGAAAAGCAGGTGGCTGTGAGATTGGGCTGCAGCCAAAATACCATCCACGGATATGTCAAGGAATTGCATCGCCGGTTTGCGGTTAACAGCCGATCTGAACTTCTCGCCCGGGTTTTCCAGGCGCGTGCGTCGGTTCAGCCGCGGCTGCTGCTTTAGCGTGTGCCACCACCCGGCTGCTTGGGCGGCGCCAATCGTGGACGGCATATCGCCCGCCGGTATATGAGACATGGCAAGATGAGCAAATGCCAGACAATCAGCCTTCAGGATATTCGCCAACTGTTTCGTTTACTTGGTGAAATCCGCGATTTGGGATGCGATCCGGTGGCGTGGCGACTGCACATGCTGACGGGTTTAAACGCCATTCTGGGTGCACAGGTCGGGCTTACCGGCGAAATGGAACTGCCTTACACGCTTAATCGCATGCGCCCCGTCAATCCCATCGATCATGGCTGGCGCGGTGAATGTGAACGAAAAGCGTGGCGGGCATATTTCTCAGGGCTGGACATCTCCGATGATCCGACCTGGCTTGAACTGTTCCCCCATGTCGGCCGCCCGTTAACCCGCTTCCGGGACCAGTTCATGTCCAGACGGCAGTGGTATCGCAGTGAGCACGTCCAGCGCTACCGCCGCGCCAGCGGTGTGGACAGCTTTATTGTGTCCCAGCGTCCTCTGCCGTGGCTGCAGCGCGATCATCTTATCTACATTCTGCGTCCCTGGAATGACAAGCCGGTGGAAGCCCGCCACGCGCGAATGCTTGAATTGTTTCACAACGAATTTGTGCTCATGCTGCGGCGCGATGCGCAGAGCCGTCCCTGCGACCCCCGACTCTCCGGGCTGGGCCCGCGGCTCAGGCAGACTCTGTCCCTGCTTTTGGCCGGACATGCTGAAAAACATATCGCGGCCCGGCTGGCGATCAGCCGCCACACGGTGCACCAGTATGCAAAGGTTCTCTACCGCCGGATGCGGGTGTGTTCCAGGGCCGAACTCTTTGCGCAGTTTTCTTACGCTCCGCCGGCGGTGGGCATTACGCTGGATATCCCGGGGATGCCTCATATTCCCCCGCCGGTTGCGCCGGGCGCGGAAAGAATCCAGAATTTCGGTTAGTTCTCCGCATTCGAGTCTGGAGCCTGTTTGGAACCTCCACCGGGAGCGCCTTGGGGCGGCAAACGGCCGCCTGCGGCGTGCTCGATCCTCAATATATTCCGGAATATGCTTCGGATCTGCGTCCTTGCATCCATCGATTAGCCAAGCCAATGCACCCGCATCGGACTTTTCAAACAGGCTCTTAGACGCATGGAAACCTCTGAAGCTCCGTTTTGCAGCAGTTGAATTTACGGGATTATCGGCCTGCAGCCACCGTTTATAACCGCGTTGGTGCCCCACCCCCCTGTTTAGGGGAATTGTGGGCCGTTCTTATGGGAATATACTCAACTATGGGACGGCATGGACGCGGCCGGGCAAGTTGGCCCTGCGAGGTGACAAGGAGAGTCAAACCAGAATCAGTTGCAAACTGGAAACGCCAAATGGGCGGCCTTACCGTAACCCGGTTACCGCTGACAATGGTTGTCACATTGTTTTAGGGAGATACGCCATGAACCTGCCTGCATACCATTTCCACCCTAAACCGCTATATCCGCAGCGCTTCAGCTCGGGTAGATTCGTTGGCGGAGGCGTTGCGTTGTGCCGCCTGGCTGCCGATGCGGCGACGCGCTGTATCCCCGTGCTCGCCACGGCGGCGGCACTGGTCCTCTCGGCCCAAGGCCAGGTACAGGCCGGTAACTACACTTGGAACACGACCTCCGGAAACTGGAGCGACGGTTCCGACTGGAGTTGGTTTGGCACCGGTGTCGTGCCAAGTGACGGGTCGTACGCCACCGTCTCGCAGGCTGGCGCAGTGGTGAATTTTGACTATACATATAATGATAACACCGGGCTGGGCGGCCTTAACCTGGTTGCCGGAACCGGCAGCGTGAGAATAAATCAGGTGACCTCTACCAGCGCAATGTGGGTTTATTATTCCAGCGGCAACAGTGTGGATCGAAATAGCGAGATTGTCCAAGGAAATGTCGCCAGTTCGAGTTTAGCAATGTATAACGAGACTGCAGGCACGAACTTTACAGACGGATTGGATTTGGGCGCAAACGGCGTCTACTACCTGGACCTGAATTCAGGGCAAACAGGTTCTCTGCAGGCGGGCCTGGAGTCAGTTGGTTCCGGGGCATACTTTGCTCAAGGCGGGGGCATCAATACCGCAAGCAATCTGGTTGTCAGCGGCAAATATGTGCTTGGGGACGAAAGTGCCAACAGTTATGCCACCGGCGTGCTGGAGGGTAACTCCCTCAGTACATATCAGTCGGGCGTTAATGAGACCATTAATCAGGGCGGATCTTTTCTGCAACAGGCCCAGCCATATTTTCCGTCAACAAACGATGCCAATTTCGTGAATATTAGCGGCACGAGCACAATATACCAACTTGGCGGCGGCGATCTTAACGTCGGCGACGTACAAATATCCGGAGCGCAACGAACACTGGTGCCCGGCATGATCACTGTCAGCGACAACGCCTCCTTCAGTCAGACGGGCGGCTTGGTGCAGGATGCTGTCGGAGGCTCGGATACGGTATTTGCGCTCGATGCTACCGGGACCTTTACCTATTCCGGGGGTACATTCAATGCCCGCCTGATCAATCAGGGCACGTTCAAGCTTTCGGGAACAAACTACTTTGATGCCGGCAACGGCATGGAAAATGACGTGCCATTCACCATTACTTCCGGCCAAACAATCAGTCTCGATGGATTGGGGTTGAATAATCAGGCTTCCATGACCATTCAGGGCGGGACTCTCACCGGGGCCGGCACGCTGACCAACAACAGCGAGATGTTCGTTCTCGGAACCATCGGTGGCATCGATGGATTTGTCAATAATGGCACCGTCGGAATCACATATGGCTCCAACGACACACAAATTGTGCTGACCAACACGGGCCATAATATTAATAACGGCACGTTTGGCCTTACCTCCGGCTATTCACTTAGTCTTGGGGGCAGCGCCATTTCACTGGCCAACGCTGGCACCATCAATCTCAACGGCGGGTCTGTCAACGGTACCGGTACGCTGAATAATAACTCCGGCGGTTCGGTCAACGGACCCGGCGTCATTTCCGCGCTCATAAATAACAGTGGCGGTGAAATTGACGCCAATGGCGGCACTATTACCCTTACCAACCTGCTGGGAAATAACAGCGGCGGTGAAATTCTGGTCAACGACAACAGCGCGGTGAACTCTCTGCTGGCCTTTTCCAGTTCAGGCGAAATCGTTCTGGGCGGAAATAATGCCGTGCTTGCGGGCGGCGCAGTCAACAACACCGGAACCATCAGCGGTTTCGGGCGAGTCGGCAACACGGTGGCAAACAGCGGCACGATCCGCGCGGATGGCGGAACGCTTTCGCTTACCGGCGGCGGCATCACCAACGGCGCTTCCGGCAACATTGAAGCTGGTACCGGCGATACGGTATTTGTCGGTCAGGGGCTGGCTGTGAACGACGGCACCATCGCCCTTGCCGGCGGGACGTTTGACAACAATAACAATTCGCTGCAGATCAGCGCCACCGGCTATCTGGTGGGCAGCGGTACGGTGCGAACCGGCTCTTTGACCAATTTGAATTCCATTTCCATGGCGGATGCCCCCAGCTCCTTTTACGGGCCGGTGATCAATGGCTACGCCGGCACCCCGCCGACGGGCGCACCAACGCCGACCATCCAGATTACCGGTGCCACGGCCACATTTTACGGGCCGGTGACCAATGAATCCGGCGCGATCATTATTTCCACCAGCGCCACCATCCGGTACCTTGGAGCTTTCGTCAACAATGGCACCGCCATTTCCGACCCTTCCACGACAACCTTCACAACGATCACCGATGGAACCACCGGTGTCACCGATTTAAGCGCCGGTGACACCTACAAAGTGTTATTGAGTTTCTACAACAACAGCACGCAGAATACGGCGTGGAATACCTCAAAAGGTGTTCTCGAATTCACGGGCAATGCCCATACGATGACCGTGGCCGGTACTGATTATGGCCCGTCTTACAGCGGTTTTACCAATAACTTCGCCTGGGGTCAGTTGATCCTGGACAGCGGCGGATCGCTGACGCTGGGCAAGGGATCGGGGCTGGGGGAAAACGTCAAGGGCGCGTTCTACACCTATGCATTGACGCTTGGCGGCGGCATAAGCCAGATTTCGAACATCACCGGCGACGGCGTGAATATATATTACGATCCGGCCAACAGTTCCAATGCCTATCTCGGGGACAAGACTTATGCGCTGACCGGTGGAGGCGAAATTGCGCCGGTACCCGAACCGGCCCCGCTGGCCCTGCTGATTTGTGCGGGCGCTGGAATGCTGCTGTGCCGTCGCGAAAGCAAGCGGATGGCGGAGCGCCAATAGGGACGCCGGCCGCGGATCCGCGGCAGAGTGAGCCGATTACAACGCAAAATAAAAATGTGCCGACACAACCGAATCAGGAGAGTCACCATGGGTAACGGAAAATCGAAACAATTGAATACCGCAACGAATCACAAGCAGATTCTGCTGCTGGCCATCGCCGCCGCAATGGCCGCCGTTTCACCATTGCGCGCCGCAACGGACAATTGGACCGGCGGCGCTGGCGACGGAAAATTCGGTACGGCCGCGAACTGGAGCGCCGGTACCGTACCGACCGCATCGGATGTGGCGGAGTTTAACATCGGTGTGGCAAGCGTTTACACCGTCACACTCAGTGCCGCATCATACTCCAGCCAACTGATCGTGGATAACAACAGCCTTACCCTGACGAATGGGGGATATGCTTATACCCTTGGTTCAAATGGAGCTCTTGGGACAGGTGGGGAATCGCTGATCGTCGGCAATGGCGCAACCGATAGCGCCGCGACTCTGAATCTTGGCGTCAGCGGAGGATTTGGTACGGTCTGGGGCGTCAATGCCGCGATCGGTGAAACCGGAGGCAGTGTCGGCACGATCGTATTGGGATCCGCCGGCGGTTACTCCGCAGCGAGATTGTTGAGTCTCTCCGGCACGCTGGCCGTGGGCTATGGCGGTCAAGGAACGCTCACGATCAATTCCGGCACCGCGGATATTTCCGGTGATCTGGACATTGCCGCGCTCTCCGGCTCAATTGGAAAAGTGGATATTGAATTAACCAGCGCGGGCGCCTGCAGTTACGGTTACGGCACGATGCCGCTGCAGATCGGCGGCAATCTTTACGTTGGTGGAAGCGCCACCGGTTCGGGGGGAACCGGAACCCTGCTGATCAATGGTACCAGTGGCGGAGGCTAAAGCGAAGGCAACTCTTACGGCGTGCAGGTCAAAGGGACTGCGACAATCTACAGCGGCGCAACGGTTACACTCCAAAGCGGGCTGCTGGAAGCGGCTTCCATCAGCAATTCCGGCACACTGAATTTCACCGGTGGAACACTGCATCTGACCAACAGCGATCTGGCAATCGGTTCAAGCGGCCTGCTGGGTGCCACTGTTACCCTCGGTGCCGGTAAAACCCTCGATATTTCCGGTTCCACCCATGTGACCTCCGGAGGAACACTTGCGATCTCCGGCGGGGAAATGGACACCGGTTCACTGAGTTCCAGCGGTTCGATTTCCTTCACCGGTGGAACATTAAGTATTACCCATTCGGATCTGATCATTGACTCCGGCGGACCATTGGGCAATAACGTCGCTGTGAGTTCCGGCCAGAAACTGGATGTCGCCGGCAATAATCTGGTTGTCGGAAATACCGGGGCCGGAAATGTGGCTGTCGGAAGCGGTGGTTACGTCGACGCCAATCAACTTTTTATCGGTGCTCAGGCTGGCTCCAATGGTGTTGTTACGGTTGATGGAATCCTTAGCGGTGGATCTGTCTTTGTTGGTGGAAACGCCGCCGGCGCGGGTGGTACCGGCAGTCTTACCCTGAATTCCGGAGCCAACATATACAGCAGCACAATAACCATCTGGCAGCATGGAACCGTCACGGATGGCGCGGGAAATCTTTATAACACCATTAATATCAACCCGGGCGGGGTGATGGACACCACCGGCAGCGATTCTCTTGAGGCCCAGTTTGTCACCAATGCCGGATTGATCGAAGTGCAGAACGGAACGCTGGCACTAACCGGAAGCAAATCCCTTGCCAACACCGGCGGCACCATTCAGGCCGATACGGGCACCAGCTTGCAGCTTGCCGCGGCCACCGTCAGCGGTGGCACGTTAACTTCCGCAGGCACGGGTATGTTTGTCTCGACGGCCGCAACTCTTGATGGTACACCCACGGGCGGTCTGACCAACAGCGCGGTTGTAAACGTCAATGACAGCGGTTCTTCCAGTGCCGCCGATTCCCTGACGATTCAGGGCAACATCGTTAACAACGGCCAGATCAATATCGCCAGCACCGGCGACGACACATGGTTGTATATCAACGGTGCTGTGAACATCTCCGGAACCGGAACTGTCACCCTGACGGATAATGGCGGTAACACCGCATTTTTAGCCGGCAGTCCCAGCGGCAGCAATGATTCGCTCGCCAATGCCGGCACGATTCAAGGCTCCGGAACCATCGGCGATTCCAGCGCCACCAATTTCGATCTCCAGAGTATCACCAATTCGGGAATTATTGACGCCGATGTATCCGGCAAGACCCTGGTTCTTGGATTGCCTTACAACGCGTTTTCGAACACCGGCACACTGGAAGCTGCCAATGGCGGCCTGCTGGCCTTTAACAAAGGAGCCATTATCAACAATGCGGGCGGCACCATTCTGGCTTCGGGTGGCAATTCCATTGTGGAGCTCAATAATGCCGACGTTCAAGGCGGTTCCATTAACCAAACCGGCGGCGGGAATATCCAATTCTTCAGTTCCGGCACTTATCAGAATGCAACATTTGACGGCTCTGTCAATGAGCTTATCCTGGGTCTCAATATCACCGTACCTACATCCAACACCTTAACGCTCGCGGGAAAAGTTCAGAATAACGGAAACCTCACCGTGCAGGGGCCTTCCGGTGGATACATCGGTGCCACCCTTTACTTCAAGGGCAATACCACACTTTCCGGAACCGGCGGGGTAATATTGTCCTCCGGCAGTTATTTTGATGGTTACAACAGTTCCAGCACATTAAACAACACAATCACCATCAGCGGAGTCGGATACATGAACACCGGTTCGCTGAATAATTCCGGCACCATCAGTGCCAATGTTACCGGCAAAACATTGAATATCGGTATAAGCGGCATAACGAATTTCGGAACAATGGAATCCACCAATGGCTCAACGATGGAGTTTAGCGACAATACCGTTGCCAACACAGGTGGAACCATTCTGGCCGACGGAGCTGGTTCGGTTACCTATCTTGCCGGTGCCATCATTCAGGGCGGAAGTGTTTCGGCGACCGCCGGCGGCGTGGTGGACCTCGACGGGGGCACCGTTCAGGGCGGAACATTAACGACAGATGCGCAATCGACCATTTACGCCGGTTCTGGAATACTTGATGGCTCATCGAGTCCGGTCACCAACGCCGCTGATCTGCAAGCGACCAACTCCGGCTCTTATGGCGGCAGTCTGACCCTCAAGGGAACCATCGACAACACCGGGAACATCACGATTCACAGCTCGGAAATGCTTAATATTTCCGGATCCGTTACGTTGGACGGCAATGGAATATTACAACTCAATAACAACACCGGTGCGCCGGCCATCATGCAGGGATCCAATTACCACGGCAGCGATTCGCTTTTGAACAACAGCACCATTCAGGGTGCCGGAACCATCGGCGACCCGAACGGCAGCTACCCCGTCGCACTCACCAACGCCGGTATTATTGACGCCAATGCCAATGGCAAAATTCTGAATATTTATGGCACCGTAACCAACACCGGGACCCTGGAAGCAACCAACGGCGGCACACTTTTCCTTCATGCCGCATACACCCAGACAACTGGCACCACGTACTTTGGCAGCGTCGGCGGCGGCGGCGTTGAATTCGGTGGTGGCTTTACCATGACCGGTGGTAATAGCTACGGCAGTGGCGGTAGTTTTTCGGGAGATTTCTATAACAGCGGGGGAAATTTTTATCCGGGCAATCCATATACCGGCGGCGGTTTTTCCGCGGAGACTGGAACATTCATCATCAGTCAGAATTACACCGGCGGCAGCGGTTCAAGCGCCAACTTTCATATCGGCGGAACCGGCCAGGGATTGTCCAACGGTTATGACTATCTTGATGTAGGCGGCACTTTTACCGCCGCCGGACAATTGGCCGTCGAATTTGTCAACAATTTTCAAAGCTCCATCACTTCCGCCGACACATTTGATATTATTCATGCGGTTGGTGGAATCACTGGCAGCTTCAGCAACGCCGTCAGCGGAGGAACCGTTGAAACCACGGACGGATTCGGGAGCTTCCACGTCAGTTACGGCTCCGGTTCCGCCAGTGCCAATGATGTGGTTCTTTCTGATTTCAGTTTTACACCCGGCGGCGGCGGAAATGCCGCCAATGCGAAACAGGGGACCGCCTCAGGAAACGGTGGCGAGATTTTCAATAATGTATACAGCAATTCCTGGATTGATCCCGCGGGTAAAACCCTGGTCTATACCATGACTTCCGGATCACTATTCACCAGAATTGACGCCTTCGCGCCCGGTTATGACGGCTTGACCATTACCGTCAATGGTCATACCTATACCGGGTTCGGTGCCGGCAGCGGCTACATCAACACATTTGATTTCACCAGTTTGCCCGGTGGCGGCGCGACCTCATTTTCCATCGGTAATATCGCCACAAATCTCTCGAATCCATTTGCCGTGCAGTTGGGATTCAACACGCCGACCGCCAGCTTTTCCGTTGCGCCTCAGGCCGTACCGGAACCGGATGCCGCCGCCCTTCTGGAATTGGGAAGTCTTGCCATTTTTCTGCTTCCGCGGCGGCACCATGGAGCCGGTACCGGGTCCGGTCGCGTGTCAAAGCCATAACCTGCGGATGCGGTAGAATCGGCGAAGTTTATGGCGCGTTGTTTGCCGCGCAGCGGATTTCTGGGTGTGGCATTTCAAACTGCTGCGACATGCGGATGATGTCGCTGAACTACACAGCCGCGCGTTTATTTCCCGATAGCGGCCGGAACCGCGCAACGGACGGCATTACTCCATCAGCCGACTTCCACCCGTGGTCGTTGATTCGCCGGGTAAGATTTCACGTATGCTTATGGGCGGCATGATAATGTTTCAGGCTGTGCAGCCGAGATGCCCGGCTGAACATGCCGAATGTTGAGGACTGATTCATCAATGCTGCCAAGCGCGTGCATCATGGTGGGCGAAGATGTGGAAACGCTGCCGCGAACGTTGCATTCCCTGGCCGGTGTGGCGGATGAAATCCTGATTCTGTCCACCGCCGACAGCGAGGACTTAAGTCGTATCAGCCGCAACTTCAGCGCGCGTGTCTGCCGGATACCATGGGCCGATGACTTTGCGGCCGTTCGGAATGTCGGATTCTCTCTGGCGCGGTCCCCATGGATTCTCTGGCTGGATTCCGATGAATGGCTTGACGAGGCCTCCCGTCATGAACTGAATGTGTGCATTGAAAGTTCAACCGCGCTGGCGTGGCTGGTGAACATCCATGACCGGTCCGGCGCGCAGGGTGTTTCGCGCTACAGTCCGACGGCACTGCCACGCCTTTTTCGCCGCCTTCCGGAATTACAACTTACAGGACGGGTGCATGAACATTTCAATCCTGAGCTGAACCTGACCGCCCGGAAACTCAAATTGAGCATCGAGCGTTCAAATATCACAATTTTTCACGACGGCTACCACCCTGACAAGGAAGCTGACAAGCTGCGGCGCAACATCCGTTTGATAGAGCTGGAATTGCAGGATCGGCCCGGAGAGTTATTTTACCAGATAAGGCTCTCCCAGGCGTTGCTGAAAATCGGTGATTCCCGGGCGTTTCATTTTCTGCGCCAGGCATGGCAACAGGTCCGTCCGGTTTCCGCCTCGGACCAGCCGCCACCGGAAGCTCTGGTCGCCGAACTGCTTGATTCGATTCTGGTTCGGCAAATTCGCGGAGAATTTGATTCCGGAGAATCCGTCGAAGAGCTTCTGGAACGGGCCGCCAACTGGTATCCGCTCTGGCCGCCGCTGATCTGG
>JAJZDN010000104.1 GCA_021805985.1 Planctomycetota bacterium
GGCTTGTGGTGCGATATTCCCGTCCATGTTTGCGGATCGCGTGGTTGCTTGGTAAAGAAAGCGATAGCGCTTTTGAAAAAGGAGGTTGTAGTGGTAATAGGTTTTCCGGTGAGCTAGTCCAGCGGACTGACTCGGTTTTTCGCATGGTGCTCTCGTTTCCATTTTTGCCAACCATTGTGGTTGGCAGGGAGAAGAGGGCAAACAGGTAGCTCTTTCTAGGAGATTGCTATGTTTAGCAAAGCATTAAGAATTTCTCACGGTCCACTCTTGTTGGCGTCCTTGGCCGTCGCTGGATGTGCGGGTATGACTTCTTCCGCGTCAGCGGACATCACGGGGTTTGGCAATGGCAGCGGGTTTACGTTCAATAACTTTTTGGCTAACGGCGTTATTGGTGCCTCCAATGGCGTGCTGACCATTTCCACTGCTTCGCCGAGCGAAGCGGCAAGCGCATTTTACGACACTCAGCAGGCGATTGGGCATTTTTCCGCAGCATTTACATACCAGAATGTAACAGGGAATGGTGCCGACGGATTTACCTTCGTGGTTCAAAGCGCGCCAGCGGGAGCTAATGCGTTGGGCGGCGACGGGTATAATCTCGGATATGGCGGCGACGCTGGTACGGCTAATAACTCAAACCCAATTACATCGAGCGTGGCCTACGGAATCGAATTATGGCCGAACCCCGCCGGCTCTACCGGCGGATTTGGTCAGGACGGAGCGATCAACGCGAATGGTAGCACGGCAGCGGCTTTTACCAGCACATCACCGGTGAATGCCGAACTCACCGACAAGATAAATTTTTCCGTTACCTACAATGGAACCACGCTTTCTGTCAACATGGCAGATCCAACGACCGGCGCGAGCTATTCGACCAGCGAAACAGTGGACATCCCGACGGTGGTGGGGTCTAGCTTGGCTTATGTGGGTTTTACCGGCGGCACCGGCGGTGCCGCCACTGAACAGCAAATCAGTAATTTTTCGTACACGACCGCAGTACCGGAACCGGCCCCACTGGGCGCATTGGTAATTGGGGGAGCCATTTCGCTGCTGATGCTGAAACGCCGCCGAACGGCCTGAAATTTCCGGCGAGTCGAAGCGGTGATGCTCATCCAAAATAAAGGAGAATCATTATGAAACGTCGAGCCTTTACCCTCATCGAACTGCTGGTGGTGATCAGCATCATCGCCGTGCTGATTGCCCTGCTTCTGCCGGCACTGGCCAGGGCGAAGCAACTGGCCCTACGAATCCAAGGTGCGTCAAATCTCCGGCAGATAGGTCTCGCCCTGCATGAATACGCCAACGCCTATCGCGGGCAATATCCGCTGGCCTGCACCGCCGACTTTACTTTTGCCGACGCTAATCTTAACTACGGTCCCACCCCGGGCCAGACGTACGCCCCACTTGCGGGGCTGGATGCACTTTTTGTGTCGTCATATGGGTACGTTCCCAATCAACCCCTCATCAACCCGCGGAACGGATTCCTCCCGGACACCCCCGCTGGTATCAGTTTGCTTTTTTCGCCCGACCTTGCCAGCGGCTTTACGGAGAATACGCAATACGCTCTTGGGCCGTCGGTCTGGAATAAGCAGGGGAAGTGCATTAACTTCCAAGGAGGCGACGGAATGAGTTATTGGGTTGACGAAGGCCGGGATTACAGTCCAAGCTATGATCTAGCGGCCATAAGTTTTGGGCACACACCGCCGCCTTGGGCGACGGATATGCAAGACCAATACGGCGGCGGCTCACTGGGCCGATATAATCCCGATCCTTTACACCAGCCTGCACTGAATCCGCAATCCGGTAGCGGTACCTTGTTGGTTACAGATAATGCGCTCTTCACAGGCCCATATGTGGGTGTGGCACCCGCGCAGGGATTAACCGGACAGCAGCTTCCCTGGATGGGCATGGGTTCCAACTGGCCTCTGTCCAACTATGTCGATGAAGGATTGGGTAATTCATTACCCGCAGGCGAGCATGAATTGTACAATGACGGTTCCGTAAGGTGGGTGCCGATGTCGCACGTCAAGGTGAGGTTCAGTTGGATCAATATGGTCTACCAAGGCTGGTGACGGTCGTATTGCGACATTGTGTGATTTCCTGTGCATCGGATACTAAGTAATGCAGTTCGCGAGCCCGATAGACGACAGCGGGTGTTATCCACCGCTTATGGGCCATTCTGGAGACTTGACCACTGCAGAAGTTCTTGACTCCGACTATACGGCACGTGGAAATCAATGACACATTGTTAACCGAGTTTCGGTCAAATGCGTTCCAAGGGCAATGCCCTTGGAACGCGCCGGAATGGATGCGGACGCTGAGCCCGCTCAAACCACAACAGTGGCTAAGTTCACTATAAGTCGGGATTGCTCGTCACCATTTGAAATCCGGGCGTTCCTTTTGCGGCAAAATTTACGTTTGTAGATCATAGTGGCAGTATGTATAGTTTCGTGTAGTGACACATTTTGGCACTTATTTGGGCTTCGGAGAAATCTATGCTTCATCATCGCTTAACAATTCCCGCGTTGGCCGCCTGTGTGACCTTCATGTTAGCGCTGTTTATTTCATCGCCGACCCAAGGGCAGACGGTGGGTGCTGTTCCCGGTCTTGGCAGTCCGCTAAGCGGCTTGCCGCTTGAGAGGACCGGTACCGCCATGCACGCCGGTAGTTGGGATCGTAAAGGCCGCAATGGTGATTTCCGTACGATAGAGCCGGGGCATCCACTGGTGTTGCTCAACTACCATGGTGCGGGAATTGTGCGGAGATTCTGGTGTACCGTTCCGAGCGATACGAAGATTCGATGCCAGCTCATTCTGCGCATGTACTGGGATGGTGAAAAACACCCCAGTGTGCGTGTACCGCTGGGGGCATTTTTTGGTGTCGGATTCGGTAAACAAGTCGATTATAGATCCGCGCCGCTGGAGGAAACCAGCGGTGGATATAACTGCTTTTGGCCCATGCCGTTCCATAAATCCGCTTATTGGACCATCACCAATGAAACCAAACATCCGGTAAACAATTTTTATTGGAATATCGGTTTCGACGCGTACAAACACATTCCTAAAAAAATGCTGGAGTTTCATGCCCTGTGGAGACAGGAGAATCCGGTACCACCGGGGCAAAATTATGTCATTCTCAACACAACAGGCCGGGGGCAATATGTCGGCACGGCGCTGTTCATGCAGGACCTGCAAAACAGCGGTCTGGAGTTTCTGGAAGGCAATGAGATGGTGTATATCGACGCCCCCAAGCATAGTCATTATTATCAGGGCATTGGTCCACCCAAACCGGGGCAGTTTATGCCGGCAATTGAGGGTACAGGTACCGAAGATTATTTTTGCAGCGGGTACTACTTCAATCATGGCACCTACTCCGCTCCCTATCATGGTTGCGTGATCAAAAGCAATAAACTTAAACGAATCAGCGCTTATCGCTGGCATATTGAGGACGCCATTCCGTTCAAAAAGTCGATCCGATTCACCATTCAGGTGGGCCCTTGGGATAACATTCGAGCGGCCTACGCCTCGGTCGCGTACTGGTATCAGACTCAACCACATCCTGTGTATCCAAAACTTCCGCCACCGGCCGAACTTCTGCCGGTCAATCCCGTGCCGTTGTTCAAGGTACCCCACGCCATTGAGGGTGAGAGTATGGTTCCGCAGGCCAAAGCCACAAGCGGCTATGTTGGAAAACAGAACATGAGTGGCTTCAATGGAAATTGGAGCGGCGGTGCCCAGTTGTTCTGGCATGGGCAGACAAGGAATGCCACGATGACCATTCAATTACCGGCAAAAAAAGCGGGCGATTATTTTCTGGCGGGATATTTCACGAAGGCTCCTGACTACGGCATTTTTCAAGTGTTGTCCCACGGTCGCAAGCTCGGACATCCGGTCAACGCCTACGCCGGGTCAGTGATGCCAACCGGACGAATCCCGCTCGGTCGAATTTACTTGAACGCGGGCAACAACCCACTGGTCATTCGCATGGCCGGAAAAGCTCGCGAATCCCTGAATTATTTTTTTGGCCTTGATGCGCTGGTCCTAAAACCGGCTCCCTAAAAAATGGTGTGGGGCGGAGGATACCACGCAACTGTCTTGCGAGCGTAGTCTGGGCCGCAGAAGGTATTATTTAACCAACAGCACTGCTTTCGGGATTATCGGAGACAACAGTGAAAATTGGAATTCTAACCTTCGGTGATGGCCGGAAGCGGGCCACGAAACCGGCAACCACGGATTGCATGAAGTTTCAGGAAAATCTGCGGAGATATTTGGAAGACCATCGCCATAAAACCGTAGCGGGCAGTAGGGTTATTTGACATTGCGGCCACTCTGGCGTGGCAATACCAGCGGCTGGACAATGCGGGTGTGAAATCTGTGGTGCTTATTTTTGTAATTTGGCGTTTTCTGGATTTAATCGCGCAGGCTGCGATTCATTTTGAGAAATCGCTCCCAGACATGATGTACAGCGCATTGGGCCAACCCAATACTTTCCGGGTGGCGTATGTAGCCAGCACGGGAAGCATGAGTGAAATTAGCAGGCCTTTTTCGCGAGTTGTGGGTAGACTGACCGCCCCTGCGATGCAAACCGCGATGGCAAGCTGGATAGGCGATTCCAAACCAGATCAACCGGCGACGGGAATTTCAACAGCCAAGCAAATCCATGATATGCGCCATGGGAGATTTGATGCCTCCTCCATGGAGATGAGCACGGGACACCTGGGTGAGAGCCAATGGATGGCGAAGTTTAGTGTGCATATTTATTCACGGAGCTTTCGGTGAGCATACGTTGGCGTGCGAACAACTTGACATTGGGGTTAGTATTCTGCAATGAAATATAGCCCCGGAGGATGATAATGGTCATCTGATTATCGTTTTGTTAATTTGAGATTTCCTGATGGTGTGCTATATTTTTTTGCGTAGGAGTGCAACATGGAATCCATTTACAGGAAAAAGTTGGGGGCGGCGTTAATTGGTGCCGCGGTGCTATTGGCTGGCTGCCACAGTAAGAATCCCGGCACCACCAATTCCGCGGCCAAAGGAACCGCAAAAAGGTGGGTCATCGGAATGTCACAGTGCACCTTGGGCGAACCATGGCGCGTGCAAATGGACGCGGATATCAAAAAGGCCGCGAGGAAGTACCCCCGCCTCAAGATCATTTTCAAAGATGCCCAGAATAGCGTACTCCAGCAACGCGCCCAAATTGCGGAATTTGTTCAATCCGGGGTGAATCTAATTATTGTGAGTCCCAAGGAAACTGCTCCGTTGACCGAACCTCTGGCCAAAGCCTATCAAGCCGGTATTCCGGTAATCGTGTTAGACCGTGCGGTGCTGGGAAACCAATACACCTGTTTTATTGGGGCAAGCAACACCGCCATTGGCCGAGCTGCCGGGAAATGGATTGTCAATAAGTTGCACGGCAAAGGCAATGTCGTGGAATTGGAGGGGTCCATGACCTCCAGTCCGGGGCAGGAACGCAATTCCGGATTTCGGCAGGCGATTAAGGGTACGGATATTCATGTAATCTTTACTGCGGATATGAAATGGCAGCAGTCCATTGCCCGCCGTGAAATGGAATCGGCCCTGACCCGCTTTCCCAACATTAACCTGGTATATGCCGCCAACGATCCCGGTGCCTATGGCGCGTATCTAGCCGCCAAGGCGGCCGGCCGGGCGAAAAAAATAATTTTTGTCGGCATTGACGGGTTACCGTCGCTGGGGCTTGCGTATGTCGCACAAGGCTACCTTGATGCGACGTTTCGCTATCCGACCTGTGGCCGGCATGCCATTGCGGCGGCGTGGAAAATCCTTCATGGGCAGAAGGTGCCGAAGCGAATTACACTTCCTTCTCGGCTGTTTACAAAACAAAATCTTGCGGAGGGCGGACAGCCGCTGCCATGAGAGGGTACACAATCGGGAATGCAATAACCAGTTTGCTGCCGTGCCCGACCAATGAGTATTGCAGGGCGGTAATGCCAAAAATTGCCGCCCAGGAATTAAAACCGTGCGGCCAGATGTCAATGTAATTCAGGTGTTCAATTGTTTGCGCAACGTGATAACTCCACTATGCCTGCTGATTTAAGGCTAATCACACCACAAGAGGCTGATGTGGATCGCCCACACGATCCGCTGCTGCGACTGGTCGGCGTAGGGAAAAAGTTCGGGACCGTTGAGGTGTTGCGAAATGTCGACTTAAGTATTTATCCAGGCGAGGTTCATATTCTGGCTGGAGAGAATGGGGCGGGAAAAAGCACTCTCGTCAAGATCATGGCTGGCGTTTACAGCGATTATACCGGAACAATGGAAGTCGCTGGACGACAGGTTCGGCTGAGTTCTCCTCCAGAAGCGACTGCGATGGGAATTTCCGTGATCTACCAAGAATTATCGCTCGTCTCCACTATGACGGTTTCAGACAATATCTTTCTGGGGCTTTTTCTTCATCGGGCCGGTTTTGTTCGAAATAAAGCCCAGTGTGACGCAACAAAGCGATTGTTGGCGAAGCTGGGTGTGCAGGCCCTGCCGGAACAGAGGGTTGGGGATTTGCCTATTGCCACGCGACATCTCATAGAGATAGCCAAAGCAATGAGTCGGAATGCAAAGGTCATCATCATGGATGAACCGACTAGCGCTTTGAACGTTCAGGAATCGGAAAAGCTTTTTGCATTGATCCGCAGTCTCAAAAGTAACGGGTGTGGAATTATATACATTTCGCACAAGATGGAGGAAATCGAACAGCTAGCGGATCGTATCACGGTATTGCGGGATGGGATGCTGATTGGTTCGGTTTCCGCTGCGGAATTGCCCACCCCTAAACTGATTCACTGGATGGTGGGGCGACCGATGGAGCAGCAATTTTCGCGCCGCGCTCCGCCAACTGGAAAAGAGGTATTACGAATTGAGAGATTCTGCGTTGCCGGTCCGCTGCGCAGGCATAAGCCACTCGTACAGGAAGTTGCGCTGTCAATTCGACAGGGCGAAATACTTGGTATTGCGGGGCTGGAAGGTGCCGGCAACAGTCACTTGCTTTCGGGGCTATTTGGGGTGTATGGCCGACGGGCAACTGGCCGAGTGTGGATTGAAGGAAAGCCCGTAAGAATAGATCGTCCGGTTCATGCGATGCAGCAGGGCATGGCGCTATTGACCAATGACCGCAAAGCCACCGGTCTAATTCTTCCGATGTCCATTATAGCCAACATCACGCTGGCCAAACTGAGGGATTTTTCCACGGCGGGTTGGCGTCGCACGGCACGCGAGACTCGGGCCGCACACGAGATCGCCAGGGCTTTGCGCGTTCGGGCCAATTCACTGAGAATGGAAGTCGGAAAGCTCTCCGGCGGCAACCAGCAAAAAGTGGCGTTGGCCAAATGGATGCTGTTGAATCCACAGTTGCTGCTGCTGGATGAGCCGACGCGCGGCGTGGATGTGGGGGCCAAACGGGAAGTATACGAGCTAATGAACCAATGGACGGCCCGGGGTATCGCTATTATTTTAATTACTTCGGAAATGTCGGAGTTGCTTGCGATGAGCGACCGGATACTGGTGATGCACCGAGGTCGGATTACCGCCGAATTTTCAGGCTCGCGAGCAACACCGCAGGCGATTGTTAATGCCGCCATGGCCCCCCCGGTGGAAAAGGAGATACCTTCGTGAATCAGACAACCCCGCGCAGCAATACCCCGGCACCGGCTGGCGGCCCCTCGAAGAGTGATTCCCCATCAGGGGCCGTCGTGGTGGAAAACCCACACGAGGGCGGGCGGAGGGTCGGAGCATTACTCCACTGGATGGGCACACCAGTTGCGCGGGCTATGGCGGCACTTCTGCTGGTGCTGGTGCTGGGCACGATATTCAATGCCAACGGTTCCTTTTTCAAGATCGCCACGCAGCGCGATACGCTGCGTGAAGTTTCCGATTACGGCATCCTCGCTTGTGGCATGACGCTGGTGATAATTACCGGCGGGATTGACCTGTCCGTCGGCAGTGTGCTAGCGCTGGTAGGGGTGTGCTTTTCTATTATGAGCATTCACTGGGGCTGGTCCGCATGGATTGTGATACCTTTTTCGCTCTTAATCGGAGCGGCGGTGGGCGCATTTTCCGGCGGACTGGTTGCGTGGTTCGGAATTCAACCGTTTATTGCTACGCTGGCCATGATGGTTTTTGCGCGCGGTCTGGCGGAATATATCAGCGGGAATATGGAGGTCTCCACGGCCATGGCGAATCCAGATGGAACCTACCATTATGTTCCAGTGCCAGCGATATTTCAGAGTATTAATTCCAGCGTCCTCGGAGGCTACTTGGCGGTAGTTACCGTGATATTGATGTTTTGCGCCGCCGTGGCGTGGCTTATTCTATCCCGACACCGATGGGGCCGGTATCTGTTCGCCATCGGAGGTAACGAAGAGGCAGCGCGGCTGTCCGGCGTACCCGTAGTGGGTGCCAAAATCGGAGCTTATATGGCATCAGGCCTATTTGCGGCAGTAGCCGGCATTTGCCAGGCCGCCCAAGAACAGCAGGGCGATCCCCGCGCAGGCATCGGTTCCGAACTCACCGCTATAGCCATTGTAGTGATCGGTGGAACCAGCCTAATGGGTGGTCGAGGCGGAATGGGGCTCACCCTTCTTGGAATGCTGACTATTGGATACATGGAGAAGATACTGAGTCTTAACGCCGTTCCCGATGCCGGGCGATTAATGCTCACCGGGGTCATTATCGTCACGGCGGTCCTGGCACAGAGACGTCGCGAATAGAATTTAACGAAGGGAAATTAAACGCATGAGCGAAGGGAACCATTACTCGATTGGATTTGATTTCGGTACCGAATCGGTCCGCGTCATCGTTGCGAACATTGCCAATGGAACAGTTGTTGGGCACGCCGATGAAAAATACAGCCATGGCGTGATTGATCGTGAACTGCCTAATGGACCCAAGCTTCCATCCGATTACGCGCTTCAGCACCCGCAGGATTGGCTGATGAATTTAGCCCAGGCGTGTGATTCGGCGATGAAATCCGGAAAATGCAAAGCCGAAGAAATCGTGGGGATCGGGGTGGCCTTCACGAGTTGCACAATGTTGCCGACTATGGCCGATGGCACGCCGCTGTGTATGAGCCCTATTTTTTGCGATGTGCCGCAGGCATGGCCGAAACTCTGGAAACACCATGGCGCGAAGCGGCAGACTGATCGCATAAATGAGGTTGCCCGCCACCGCAGGGAAGATTGGCTTAGCCGCTACGGTGGCACGGTTGGTCTGGAATGGTTCTTCCCTAAGATTCTTGAGACGCTGGAGGAGTCACCGCAAGTCTATCGGGCGGCGGAGGTCTGGCTGGAAGCCGGCGATTGGCTGGTGTGGCAGCTGACCGATGGGCCATGGCCGCTCTGTCAGTGCCGCAACTTGGTACGTTCTACGTGTCAGGCTGGCTACAAGGGCTGCTGGAGCAAGCGCGACGGTTTCCCATCACGCAATTTTTTCAGTGCCGTCCATCCGCAACTCGCCGATGTGGTAGCAGAAAAAATGCCTGGGCGAATAATGGCACCCGGCCAGCGAGCCGGCGTGCTTTCCGCAAAAGCTTCGGAGTTATTGAATTTGCGACCTGGGATACCGGTTAGTACTGCGATCATCGACGCCCATGCCGGGCTTCCGGGTTCCGGCGTGTATGGAAACGATACGCTGGTGATGGTTATCGGCACCAGTTCCTGCCATATGCTCAATTCCGCTCACGAACGTCGCGTTCCAGGAATTGCCGGAGTTGTCGGAGATGGTATCCTACCCGGGAGCTTTGGTTATGAGACTGGTCAGGCCAGTGTCGGTGACGCATTGGCTTGGCTCGTGCGGGCACTTGGTTCTTCCCACCAGCGGATGAATGAGGCTGCGGCCGCGCTGCGACCGGGCTGCCGTGGTGTACTCGCGGTTGACTGGCTAAATGGTTGCCGTACTCCGCTTATGGATGGCTGGCTCAGCGGCGCGTTCGTTGGCATTTCCCTAACGACCCAGCCCGAACAAATGTATCGTGCTTTAATGGAGGCCACCGCGTTTGGCGTGCGATGGATTGTCGAGTCACTTAGGGAAAACGGCTTGGCCGTTAATAATTTCATTGCTGGCGGTGGCTTGCCCGTAAAATCCCCGCTTATGATGCAGATTTATGCCGATGTGCTCAAAGCCCGGATTACCCTTCCCGAAAGCGACCAGAGCGTTGCTTTGGGAGCCGCAATTCTCGGCTGCATCGCCGCAGGTGCCAAACTCACTGGCTATAAGAGTATTGCCGACGCCATCCGCGCCATGGCCCGCCAGCGTCTGGATGTGGCGTATGAGCCTGATGTCGCAAACGCCCAGCAATACGACAACCTTTACGCCCTTTACCGAAAAATGACCGATGCCAATGGCGTGATTGCGGGTGTTATGCATAGCCTGCGATCATTCACTTAATAACGCGAGGTCGAGATTAGAAATATCGCAGTTTTGCGAAAATTTACAGATTTCGCCGGATGAACGCGCACGGCGTGTCCCAAAAACACGCGACCTTTTCGGCGATTTTTCAGATATTTGGCAGAAAATTGCAAGAAGCCGCTGAAAATGAGGATTTCTTGTCCCGATATCACATTGTAGTAAAGGGAAACATCACTATGCCGCAGAAAAATCAGAATACGGACGGGCTGATCGATTCGCACCAGTTAACTTCTGTGCGTGCCAGGCAGATTGCTGATCGGCGGCGTTTTCTCGGTGGCGCAGCGGTGGCAGGTCTCACGGCA
>JAJZDN010000105.1 GCA_021805985.1 Planctomycetota bacterium
AACAACCCTCGATTCCGCCACCGGCATCACGACAAAGTACACCTACAAGCCCGATACCAGTTATGTGCAGACCGAAACCGTCACCAATGCCGCCGGAACGACCCTGGCCAGTTATACCTATTCTTATCGCAATGATGGCCTGAAGACCGGCGAAACGGATGTCACGCTGAACACCGACGGCACAACCTACGACACCCGCACGTTAAGCTGGACGTATGACGGCCTCGATCGTTTAACCCAGGAAAAATCTGTGGAATCTGCGCAATCTGTGGATTTGAACTATACAGATAACTATTCCTATGATTTGAATTCCAATCGCACCGGCGAAACTGAAGATCAGGGTAATACCGGCAGTACCACGGATACGATTACCAGCACGTACAACGCCGATGATGAACTGACCAAGGCGGTGGATGCCAATACCGGTACCACGGTGTACGGTTATGACGCGAACGGTTCGCAAACCAGCGTCACGCACACGCCCAACGGCACCACCACGCCGGACAGGACAACCGCCAACGAATATGATCTGCAAGGACAGCTTGCCGGTTCGCAGGTGACGACCTCCGCCGGCACGGCGAATACAACTTATTATTATGATGATTCCGGGAATCCCGATAACAATTTGTCGCCATTGGAAATCGGGACAGGCCTCCTCGAAGAAATCAACCTCGCCCCGGGGGGCACAACGCCGGTTACCACGTATTATCTGGTGGATACCGACAATCCAACGGGTTATTCGCAGCCCATCGAACAAGCCGCCACGCCCGGCACGCCACAGATTACATACGTATGGGGTGCACAGCTTATCAGCGAAACCTACACCACCGGGGCGACGATTCCCGGCGTGGGGACGGCCTCATCGCCAACGACATACTATCTGTTGCAGGGCGCTCATGGCTCAACAAGGCTCGTGACCGATGCCACCGGCAACATCGTCGCGCGGTATAACTATGATGGTTTTGGCAATGCCCTCGGCTTCAACGCCGCCACCGCGTTGACAACATATCTCTATAGTTCCATGCCTTTCGACGCCGCCAGCGGGAATTATTACGATCACGCAAGATTCTACGATTCCGGCACCGGCGGCTTCACCCAAGCCGATTATGGCTACAGCGGCTCGCTTAATAATCCGATGTCCGATCTGCCGTATATGTTCGCCGGCGGTGATCCAATCAACATGCTGGACTTAAGCGGGCATGCGTTTGGGTTGGTGAGTTTCGATGTCAGCTTCAGTTTTCAGGCCCAGCTTTCTTCGATAGACATCAGCGCTGGTAGCTCAATGCAACTCGCGCTCCAAGGTGTTCTAACAGGAGCCACCGAAAGCGAGGTGCTCACGGAATTTGTGGCTGGGCAGTTGTTTGGTGCTGCCGCATTCGCGGCAGCACCGGCGCTTGAAATCGCCGGAGGATTCATCGGCAGCTTTGCGAAACTGGAAGTAGTTCAGGATTTCTTCTCCGCCTTCAAATCGGTGCTGTCGGGGATCAACATCGACGCCACGATGACCTCCGACGAAGCCAATGCTGCCTACATTGCCGCCGAGGTGTCTCAGGGCAAGAACGCTGCCGAGCTCGCGGACCCCTTCATGGCCGACACGCTGGTCGCGCAGGGCCGGACGAGTGCGGCGCAGCAGTTTGTGCGCGTCTATAACCCCGCTGCTGACGCGAAGCTGCCAGGCGCGTTCATGACCACGCTGTCGCAGATTCGAGGTATGACCGCGCAACAAATCAGGGAGGCGCTTGCGCTGCCATATCTTCCGACAGACTTTACTTATGTGAACGTGCCGGTCGGTACTATGGTGAGGGTGGGACGGGTGGCCCCGAGTTTTGGCGCCGGTGGCGCACTTCAGGTGCAGTTGCTACAGGAGATTGATCTGTCGAATTTCACCGGCGGTGGCCCGATATCGGGCTTGCTGGGGCTTTGAGGAGACATTATGCAGTTTAGCGAGAATAAATTAGTGCTTGATGGTGGGAGGGAGATTACGTTCAACTACGCGGTCTGGGAGATTGTGGATTTCGACTCGGTGGCGGTCGTGCTCCTCAAGACACTCGCCAAAACAGGGCCGCTCCCTGGCGTCAATGCAGACGTAAACGCTACGAAAGGCCAGAACGTCTTCGGAATTTCCAAGGCCGACGGGGAGGTGCTGTGGCAGATCATGGAAATCTGGGTCTCGCCCCCGCCGCCGGGGGAGAGCAAGGAGATGCCGTACGTGGGGTTGCGGCGCGGGACGGACGGTACCGTCAGCGCGACGACCTGGAGCGGCGTGAGTGTCTATTTGGATCCCCTTACTGGCAAGGAAGTCCGCGCACGGGGTGGGAGTGGCAGGTGATGGCTGCGGCGTTTTAACAAGTTCTGGGGTGGGAGACGGGCGTTGGGAGTTTTGGATACGGATGAATGGTAACACCGGCTGAAACATTCTTGAATCGCAAAGAAGTGAAACGGGGACGTGACGAGTATTGACAGATGATGGCGTTGGGTGTAGAATGCTCCAATGGCTCGAAAACCACGATATTGTCCTGGTGGGTATGTGTACCACGTCTTGAATCGATCAGTGGGGCGCATCGCCTTATTTCGCCGGGGTGAGGACTATGCCGTGTTCGAGCGTGTGATGTTGGATGCTTATGAGCGTGTGCCACTGCGTATCGTGGGTTGGTGTCTGATGAAGAACCACTGGCATTTTATGGTATGGCCGCGCACGGATGATGAGGTAACGGGGTATTTCCGAGCCTTGGCCCATACCCATGCCATGCGCTGGCGTGTGGCACACAGGTCTGTAGGATGGGGTCCCCTGTACCAGGGGCGGTTCAAGGCGTTCCCCGTTGAGTCCGGGTCGCCTGTATTAACCGTGTGTCGGTACGTGGAACGCAATGCGTTATCCGCCGGGGTGGTAAAGCGGGCGGAGGATTGGCGTTGGGGGAGTTTGTGGTTGCGCCACCATGCCGGCATGGATGACCATACCCGGTCGATGCGGCGGATGATGTCGGCAGGGCCGGCGGGTCGCTGGGCGGAGCTTAAGCAATGGACAGAATCAGTAAACACTGCCCAGACGAAGCGGGAATTAAGCCAGTTGAACGTAAGTGAAAACCGAAGCCGCCCATATGGCGGGGAGCCTTGGATGGACAAGGTGGTGAAAGAATTAGGATTAGAACATACAATACGTGGCGAAGGGCGACCAAAGCGGAGCTGACATGGAGGCCGGAAATGGTAAAATTAGTCACGTCCCCGTTTCACTTTCTGACGGTCAACATTTGTGCTGATCGCTGATTAGTAGACCAGGACCACGCTTCAATGGTCTAAGGAGTATACCATGGGTGTTCCGAATACCAATACGCCACACGGCCTGCTGATTCCGGTCCCGGAATCCCGTGCGAAAGAACCGACGCTGTGGTCCGCGCGTTGCGTCGGTGTGGACGCGATAAAGGAACCGCGGCCGCTTGTGTGTTGAATTTCGGCGGGCGGAAAGTTCAGTTGTTGCCGCGAAATATCCCCATACTGAACAAATAGATGATTTGTCCATGCAAACCGTTGAAAGAGCCATTGGCTAATTCAAGTGCGAGCGGTAAAGTTGCCCGCGTTCGGTTTTAGGTGGTGACATTCGTCGCAGATCGCGCCTAAGCAGGATAAGGTGTTATTGGTGTCAGTTATGAAACGCTGCGTTCAGAGCAGCAGAATTATGACGCCGAAATCACACAACCAGATACCGACCGAAGTAGTGACCGTTCCGCCAGAAAGGTAGCTGCAATGGCGAAATTCGGGGCAAAATCAGAACCGGAAGGAAAAGACAACCGCCGCAGGCGCGACAGCGCCAAGCGGCGTTCCGTGCTGATTGGCCTTGCCGTTGCGTCCCTGATCGCGGGTCTTGCCGGGCTGTTGACAGCATTATTTTACTATGGTGGCAGCCAGCGGAACGCCCGGCAGCAGGCGGTCATTTCCCCGCAAACGGCAAATACCCAACACCCGGTACCTGTGGTCCGATCGAACAGCAAAAATGGCACTGCCATCGGCAAGTCCGCACGGCCGTCCGGACCCGCGGTGCTTTCCAAGGCATGGATCAAATCAGTCGGCCTGCCAAGGGGTACTTTTTTAGCCTATGTTCCGTTCTCACAACCCCTATTGAAGGCTGTCCGCATGGCGCGGCATTATCGGATTTCCAAAGCCTATCTGCCTTGGCCCGGCAACCCTTGGGCCGCGCCGCCCCCTGTCGAGCGTTCACTGCGGGGAGTGGCTCTGGCCAAGATGCCGTTCAGGCGGGACATGTCGGGCTACGCCGCTATGATGACCAAGCCGCCATCCGTGGCCACGGTCATGGCTCTCACTACGCCGTTGTACCTGCCTCATCACGCATATGTGCCTTGGCCGAATGGCCAAGTTGCCCACCTGTCCTGCCCGGCCAAATTTATCACCTGCATGACGTGGGATAGATTCCGCCATTCCGTGTGGATCGGTACTGAGGGCCACGGCGTTTACGAGTATCGGCCATGGGCCCCTCGCGGCAAGCGGTGGCTGCAATACTCCAAGTCCAACGGTCTTTCGGATAATTCATGTTATGGCATTGCTGTGGATGATAAGGCCCGGGTGTGGGCGGGAACAGGCCGCCATGGCGTGGATGTGTTTATATCCCGCAATAAACCCTGGCAACGCTACGATGTGCTCCCACTGGTTCACAAAGGCAGTTTCGGCCCGTTGGGTTCGCATCCATTTTGCATTGCCCTTGATCCTTACACCCAAGCCGTGTGGCTGGGCACGGAGGCGGGAATCAGCATTTATTCCACTCGTAAACACCGTTGGCATTACCTTACCGTCGCCAACGGCTTGCCATCTGACCAAATCAATGCCATCGGTTTTCTGCCCGAAGGCAAGGTTATTGTCGGCACGCAGTGCGAGGGGTTGGATGTTGGCACACCGGCAAGCCACCGCCCGTTCGCCAATACAAAGCAGGTATTATCCGCGCTGCCGGGGTTCCGTGATCCGTACCGTTGGCGGGTGATCACCGGGCCGTTCCATACCCCCGATTCGGCAACCGGAGGCGGCTTGCCCAGCAGCCTGATCAACGCAATCAGCATCCCGATACCAGGCTCTACAAAGGCAAGACTTTCCGCATATCAACTTGCCCGTGCTGCCCGGCACGAGAAAATATACGTTGGCACCGACTCCGGCCTTGCGGTAAGTCGCAATGGCGGCGCAAGTTGGCGTTTTGAGCAGGGGCGGGACTACGCCCCGCGGGTGTTGGGTCTGTTTCATCCACCGGCGGGATTCCGCGCCCCGCCGCAGGCGCAACTGGCGAATCTGCTTTCCGGCGAACATATCACGTGTACAGCCCGCGATGCCGCTGGGAATTTATGGCTGGGCTTCTGGCGGGATGGTTACATGGTCATAAGCCCGCACGGCCGGCACATCTACCGCACCGCCGGCGATCCGCACCTCGCCGACGTTGGTTCCTATGTGCAGGCCATCCTGCCGCTGCCTAATGGTCGGGTTTTAATCGGCAGCTACGGCCACGGCGTGTCGGTTATTAATCCCCAAACGCTGGCGGGGTGGCGGCGGTCGGGCAAGCAAGCAACACCGGGCCGCATCACCCGCCCAGGCCGGATGCTCAGGCCCGCGATGGTGGGTTACCCCAAACCGGCGGCAATACCGACGGTGCAACAAATAATTGCCCTCCGCAATGCACTGGTGAAAGTGAAACCTGATGACCCCGCTGAACCAGAGGTCATTCCCTTGGACGACGACTGGCGGACGCGGGGCAACTGGATCGACCATTATGGGCGGATGTGGTCTTTGCAATACTCGATGACCGGGCTGGACACGGGCGGCGGATACGACGATGTGTGCTCCCTACGTTCCGACGCGTGGGTCAACACGCACTGGCGGAACGGCGAAGCCGCCCGGCACTGGCTTGCGAAAGGTTGGCGTAACTCAACCGATCCGCGGACCTTGCAGGACCTTTTCCATGGCGGAAGGACTCAGGCAAGCGACGATGACCACGGGGAAGCCTACTCCAGCACCGTCGACGGCCCGAATCTTTATCAAACCATTGGTCTTCCGGTTGGAGATTATATTTTCTCGGTGTATTTGCTCAATGATGACGGCCACCGCGTTGATAACCGAACCCGCGACTATACCCTGCAGGTAAGCGACACACCGGAATTGGCACACGTTATTGGACGTATTGGTTGGTACGAAAAAAAACATACTCAGCCAGCCGGTGTATTTGCCCGCAGCCGTCCCACGGCCATCAGCTGGTGCGAATATTTCTGCGGTGGGGTGTACAAGCGATTCTTCTTGCGCGTAGCCCCGGCGGGTATCCGCTACCGCGGAATGAACATGGGGTGCATCACCCTATGCATCCACCGCAATTACTCGCTGAACGCAATATGTGAGGGATTGTTTATCGACCGCTCGGGCAGATTGCCTTTTATTTGGTATGGCCACGTTAGACCCGGCGGGATAACACTGCACTACAGGAGATCTGTCCCCGCGTTCAAAAGAGGCGAACCGTATATTCCCGGCGATTTCGGTTTCATCAAGCCACAACCCAACGAGCATTTGATCCCGCCTCTTGAGGATGCCACCTCAGGCCAGATGACGCAGACCTTACCCAGCGGCCCAAAGTCACCGCAGACGGCCTACAAATATGCCCCGGCAAGTAATGGTGCCGCCTTGCTGACCTCAAATGCATTCACGGCTTACTCAGATACAAATCAGTCGGGGCTATATATAGACCCGGATCAATAAAACAAAGTGTAAGCTGGCAGATTTATCGCTTATAAAAATACTGAGGTGATCTTATGAAAGTGATATATATATTTTCAACGATAGTACTGCTTTGTTGCGCAACAATGGCAAAAGCTGGGCCACCTGGCACTCTCGGAAAAGACTTGCTGGCGGATGATCACAGAGCTGAAACAATTTTGGGAACTGCTAAAAATCTACGATTCGGATGTCCGCTGGGAAATCTTCGCCTTTTGAAAAAAGGAAAGATCAAACTGCGGAATCTCTCGCTTGCTCAAGGAAGTGGATTGATCAGGGCCGCACCAATTATGGAAAAGGCTAAATCTCAATTGGATCGCGCCCTTAAGACGCGCCATCAGATTGACAGGTCGGAAGCCGCAACCTTTCTAACTCGCTACGCCTGGTTCTGCGCCGCCTACAGATGCTATAACCGGGGGTATCCTATCAAGCGATTCCGCAAGTTGATTAATGAAGCCCTGGCCTTGGATCACGAAAATCCCCAAGCCCTTCTCATGCGAGCCTGGCTAAGTTACCAACTTCACAGTCGGGAGATATTGAAACCGTGGCCCGGAGGGAAACCGCCCGGAGGCCACCTTGAGATTTTGATGTCTGACCAGGCTCAAAGAAAAGTGGTACGGATGGTGCAAAATGTTCTTCGCGTTGATCCCGGAAACTTCGAGGCTTGGGATATTCGTTGGCAGCTTGTGAACAACGGAACATCAAAACCGATACCTGTAGAAACCGGGGTGAAAATTTGGATGGGAATGTTACGGACGGCCAAAAATGCCGACCTATTTTATTACGGGTTCAATAAATCATGCGTTTTCGGCAAATATGGCCTGGTGCATACGGCTCGTGTTTCCCTTAGCTGGTATCCGAAATACTATGAGAAATTCTACGGCCATCCACCGCGTTTCGTAAAACGTAAGCAGCCTGGTGGGTGAAGGCCGGACGAGCCGAACGGTGCGTAACAGCTTTTTAATGGGCGCGGATGGAATGGCAAAAGGTTGCATATGCGTCATCCAGCACGCAACATACCGGGTGACCACATTCATCGCGTCGTTAAGCGGTCAAGCGATGGGAGTTGCGTCCCGTTCCGCCCCTCGGTGAACGTGAGGTGCAAAATGAAAGCCGTAATGAGCTTTTGCGCGGGGCATATATTTTTTTGTCCCCTTTATACTTGGAGAGCGATCATGGGGTATGTAAAAAAGATGGCGTTGGTTCTGATCCCTGCGTTACTGCTCGCCGTGCCACTGATTCCAGCGGCGACTCTGGCCTCCGGGCCGGACTCTCCGGAATACTTCGCGCGCATCGCAGCGGATTTGGCGGCCAACAAGCCCGTGCAGACCGCTGGCGCGATCCGCCGTATCACCGTGCTGGTTAAGCATTATCCTTACCAGTGTGACTGGCGGCTTGCCGTCAAATGGCTGCCGGTGCTATTTGCACGCAAGCAATACCCGGTAGTGGCGGATTTGGCTAAACGGGAAATATTTGCCGTCCCCGGCAACACTGAATATGTGCAGCAATTACTGGCGCAGCGGATCCGGGCGCTTCTGGCGATGCACAAGGATACCGCAGCGCTTTCCGAGGCCAAAAGCCTCTTCGACTTCTGTGATATGCGCCAGACGGCCACAGCGATGAAATTGCTGGCCAGGTGCCTGAAGGCGGCTTTGCCGGACGGTGCCTACGAGGCTCGGGAGTTCAAACAGCAGCAAATTGCCGGGGCGGCAATCCCGAAGCCCGGCTCGCCGCCGGTGACCTGCGCGGTATTGGCTGCGATCAAGATACACGCCGCGCCATATCTGCTGGCGGCCTGGGCGGATACCGGCCAGCAACTTAGCAATATTATCGCCCGGGGCAACCTGTTGCTGCTGGCCGGTCATATTCGACATGCCCGTGCCTGTATGAATTGCGCCTACGCCATAGCTGCTACACCTGCCCAACTGACGGCGGCGGCTCGGCGCATTGCCGCGTGCATCAAGGCGCAGGACGGAACCATCGGCCGCGCCAACGCATGGGTGGATCGGGTAACGCTGCAATAACAAACTTGGCGGGGAAACAGGTTGGAGTAGAAAAAATTCGGACTGTGGATGTAAGGAGTAATGGACCATGAGCAACGGACCGATTTCAGCGTGTGCAGAGCCACAAGGGAGATCAGATTGCCATCATCGATTTTCTGACGGTTTGCCGCGGGCCGGGATAGTTCCGGCTTGGCGGTATATGATCATCGGAATTTTGGTTCTTGCCTTGACGCAGGTTCTTGCGATACCGAATGCCTCCGCCCAGACTTACATGGTAATCACGCCGGCGAGCGAAAATGCCGTTACGCAGGCCCTTAAAGGATCCAACCGTCGGGCGCAGGCGGCGGCGATAAGCTTTATTGAAGCGGAACTTCGCAGCCATCCTGGCCACGCGGTGGTTCTGCTGGACCGGTCCTGGCTTCAGGAGTTAATGGCCCTTGGGCGTTACCGCACAACGGCAAAACTGGCTCGGCAGGGGGTACTGGCGGTACCCGGTTGGGAGGGGGTGGTGGCGAATCCGCTGATGTACCGTGTGGAGGCACTGACCGCGCTGGGGCACTCCCATGCAGCCCTGCGAAACACCAAAAGCCTGTTCAACGTATGCCCGCTCCGAACCAGCGGCACGGCCTTGGTGATACTGGATCAATGCCTTGGAGTGGTGTATTGGAGGCATCCGGGAATCGTGGCGGAGTTTGAGAGGGAGCAGCGCGTCGGTTCCGCCATGCCCGCCGATGACAGCGAGCCGATTATCCGCTCGGGTGTCATGGCATCGATCCAAGTCAACGCCAAGCCGTACCTCAAGCGGCTGGCCGGGATTCACAGCCAAAGCCCCCATGCACTTCTGATCAAAGGAAATCTCCTGCTGCTGGCTGGCGAACCGCTCAAGGCGATCAAATGCTTCCGTATGATCGAGGATTTCGCCAGCCCGGGCAGTCAGTTCCTTGCAGCCGAGGAAAATATATGCCGGGCCATCAAGGCTGAAGACGGAACGGTGGGCCGGGCGAACTCTCACCGGTTGCAATTTCTGAAGTCCCTTCCCGGCAACCCGTAAACACCGGATTGGTGAAAAGCGGCATCAAGATATTCTCAAATATTGGCGGTGGCTCGGCGTATCCATGAAGATTGATGGGATGCCGCGAGCCGCGATAGCGAGGATCGCCGCAGCGGAACGAAGCTGACCGAAATATCGGCTCGTAAACCCTCCGCGCGCCATCTGTTGCCGCGTTTGATTATCCAAAAAAGAGCATCCGGTGTGTTGCCGCCCCTCAAGGTAATGCCGGTTGAACGCTCCGCACGCGCGGTCCCCCCTTCTGAACCGCCCCTTCGCGTGCAAACAACTCCAGATGGAATGTCATGCCGGGCCAATGGATGACCCAGATATCCGCTCGCAAGCTCCCCCCCGGCCTGACGTTGGGCATTTGTTGGGAATCATTAACTGTGATAACTTTAATAGTGACAATCGCAATATGAGTCCGGAAACCTTGGGCTATGAGGTACGATTTAAAAATACAAGGTAAGGCAAGAGAAGTGAAACGGGGACGTGACGAGTATTGACAGATGATGGTGTTGGGCGTAGAATGCTGCAATGGCTCGAAAACCACGATATTGTCCTGGTGGGTATGTATACCATGTCTTGAATCGATCAGTGGGGCGCATCGCCTTATTTCGCCGGGGTGAGGACTATGCCGCGTTCGAGCGTGTGATGTTGGATGCTTATGAGCGTGTGCCACTGCGTATCGTGGGTTGGTGTCTGATGAAGAACCACTGGCATTTTATGGTATGGCCGCGCACGGATGATGAGGTAACGGGGTATTTC
>JAJZDN010000106.1 GCA_021805985.1 Planctomycetota bacterium
CCACCGGACCAGTCTAACCGCCAGACATATTGCCACTTGCACCGAGAGCGGCAGCGCTTCCGAGCGGACCTGCGTCGCATTGGGTGCGTGAGAGCTTACGGGGCAGGTAAGGCGGCCCAAGGGCCGCGAACTTTATGCATTGACAAGTTGAAAGGGGCGAAAAGGCTCGTTCCGTGAGATCTCATGGACGTTTGTGCGAAGAAGCACGTTCTGGACAACTCCGACGGCGACATCACCAGCGGACAATTCATGGGGCCATATTCAAAGACGCGTCTTGCGCGGCCGCAACTTCACGGAGCTACCGCCACGCCCGCAGGCCGGGCTGGGGCTGTTGCCAGGCAGGTGTAGTATTCGCTGCCACCATAATAGATCCACCATTTACCCGCATGCCGGGTCAATCCTGTAAAGAAAATACAATCGGCAAATGTCGAGACCAGTTTTCTGGGGTCGGTAGCCGAAAATCCGTGTTCGTAAGGAATGTCCGGGTTCGCGGCAAGAACGGGTTTTGGTAAATACGAAATGACCCTGGTCAGGTTTTTCTTCGAAAGCAGGACCTCTCCAATGGCATAAAAGTTCCCGGTAAAATTTCCGCCCGTGAATAATATGATGTTATTGGGATTCGACGCGTCATAATCAGCGAGTGCAAAACAGGTCTCACCACCGGGAAAATGAATCGTATTGTCAGCGGTTTTCCAATGGATCATATCCCGGGAATATGCCATTCGACCATTGTCGAGGTACATGACAAATTTGCCGTCAATGCGAACCGCCCGATTGTGCGGATTCACCACTACCGCACCGTTGCGATAGACATGATGGGCATGAGGGAACAGGATTCCCAGTCGCTTCCAATGTATCAGATCCCGGGATGTCGCCTCGAATTCACCATTGATCTTTTTATCGGTTTGATCCTTCCAATACCACTGGTTGCAGAACAGATAATAAGTACCGTGGTATTTCGCCACACATACATCCTCATAGCTGTACCGCTTAAAGCGGCCCTGGCGAAACAACCCGTGCCGTGTGGTAAGTTTTTTGAAATGAATACCATCGGGGCTGGTGGCGATACCGATATCACATATATAGGGCACAGGCGGTCCATACGGTCGTTCGCCCCGGTAGATGTAATAAAATATTCCATGGTGAAAAATGATCGCACCATTATGAACTCCACCCCCCAAATGCCCGCAATCCCATTCCCCCGGTGTTGGAGAAAGCACCGGATTGTGTGCGTACTTGATAAACGGCCCGATAGCCCAGGAGTATTTTTTAAACATGTGTTTCGGAATCACCAGATTATGTGGAAAATCGCCCCACCATCTTTTGGTGTTAAAGGATTGATACTTCCAGGTTTTAAGCGCGTTCGAGGTGGGGAATTGCCAAGGAAAAAATCCCGGCGGCACTTTCGGTTTTCCTGCGGCTGCGCCGACCGTCGTGCCACTGGATACGGCAATGAGTCCGATAGCCAACACAGCGGCTTGGAATTCTCGCCTCAAAAACAGCCGAACAATCGATGCCATTTGCATTTTTGCAACTCCATTAACATGGATCACCCAATCTCCACTTTTGCGGGGATTGGCCACAGGTAATAAATCTCTTTGCACCGCCCCCCACCAAGCCGCGTTTCTTACATTCTGCGCCGCCGGACCAACAACAAACCAAATGCGCAGGCGGCCGCCAGCGACGTCATTGGGGCAACGTCCGGCACTGCGGTCACAGGAATATAAGACAGCACAGCGGCAGATCCACCGGCAAGATCAAAGGATGTATTTCCGCGTACGTTCATTGCGATATAGCTGTTGAGAACCGAGTCGAAAATATTAACAGGATCAGTCCCGACATTAATATCAACGGTCATCGCCGAAGAATAGGGGTTATAAAAGAGAAATGTGGGCGTTGAAACGCCGCGTGCCAACGGAGAATTGGTAACATCCAGATTGAATTGCAGTATGCCGGAAACATTGGTAGTTCTTATCATTGAGCCAAGTACCCCGACATAAACAGCTCCATAAAGTCCAAAATCAGTACTTGGCGCGGATGCGTCACCGGTGGCCAGCAGAGGCTGCGTTGAAGTATTCAATTGGTACTTAAGGCCCTCGTAGGAGACCAGCGACTGTTGAGACCAGCCTGGGTTGCTCTGATTCGGCGCGTAGTTGCCGTAGAACAGACGCATCGCGTTAGCGGCGTTAAGCATCCATCGTCCAAGCGCTACGGCATATTGCGGATCGTATTTGACGACCGGGGCCAACGCCATCATCTGCGTTGCTGTCTCCATGTAGAAGGCGTATCCACCAATCGTGGAAGACGGGCTGGTGACCTGACCGACAAGACCTGAGACGTCCTGCCCGCCCCAGTTGGCAGCTTCGACGCCCCAGCCGGGACGATTGGGATCATAGTTACTGAAATTCCAGGCGAGAAGTTTATCTACCGGATAGTTTGTGCCCGCCGTGGCGTTCATCTCCGCTGCGGCCAGCGTTCCAAAAGGGGCAAGGACCTCGTAACTTGGATTGCTTGATGCAGGAAGTGAAACCAGGTAACTCATGGCATCTTTCGCCGTTTGAAGATAGGCTGGATTGCCCGAACGAAGATAGGCTGAGTATTCCAACCAGGCTATCCCGGAAGCCATGTCGGGTTCTTTCCACGAGCCGTTATAAGTTGGTTGCATTGTGGAGAAATTGAAGCCGGTATAATTGAAGTTGTATCCACTGCTTGTGGCGAAATTGCCGACCGCTTGACTCCATGAATTTGCGGTGTCATTGGCCATTGTTGCCAATCCTGCTTGAGTCGGATAGCGATCGGAGATTGACTGAGCCAAGATGTCCGGAAAGAGCGTATACCACGCCGTCAGTTGCGGGTCGGCTGAGTGAATGTTATTGCCGAAGACGCCCGAGGCCAGGTTCGAATCAAAAAATTCACCTAACAGGCTGACATAGTTAATCGGTGTCGTGCCGTTGCCCGTTGAGTAGCTGGCCATGTTCAGGCCATTCATCGTTGCGCCCAACACCATACCCATGTCCGTCAAGGCCTGCGTAGACTGCAGGTTATACGTCCCGCTGGATTGAACATAGGCTGGCAATCCGAATTCCACCGGCTGTCCACCGGCACCGTCAACGAACTGCATCAACGGCAGGAAAGCGCCGGAAGCGGCCGGATTCAGCGCCAGCGAATAGAAACCGGTTGCGGTCTGGCTCCAGTTCGGCATGTCGTAGGTTTGGGGAATTGCGGGCATCTGACTAAGATTTCCGGGGTATTGCTGCGGTACCGGCTGGGCGTGCGCATGTGCCGCCGCGAGGGATAGATACAGCGCGGCACAACCCGCGTTAAACAGCCATTGCTTCTTACAGGGCATTATTTCCCTCCTGGTAACAGTAGTGGAAAAACGGCAACCACATTATGCTCAACCACGAACAGAAGCGTGCAAGGTTTAAGCTGATTACTCATTGAGACAGTTGTAGACCTTGAGGCTTCCAGCCGGGATTCCTGCGGCATGGCCGTCGAAAAATACCGTATTTGCAGTTCCAGTCGAACTGTACGGACTGGAAAAATTGACGGTCATGTTGCCATGCCGGTAGCGCAAGCCACTGCCGCCGCCGTTTGGATAATCAAAATTCGTTGTCGTGTAAGGAGCCGGACCGCCGGGCGGGATGACCTGAGTGGGCGGTGCGTTTTGGGCAATACCACCGAAATAAGAGGGTGACGGCCACCAGTTAAACGCGGTCCAGCATCCGGTGTCAAACACCTGATTCGCGTCGCCAATCGCCACGAGGTGTGTGGGATTTTTAATGTTGGACATTCGAATAAATGCCGGAACTCCACCCGTGGCTGCGGTTCCGCCGTATCCCCCGGCAAAGTCCCAGCCAAATCCATTGGGGTTCGATGCATAAGACAATCCGAATTCGTAATGAATGGGAATCGGCTGCACCGGATCAAGGAATAAAGCCTGGAACTTGGCTGCGGCGACCTTGTCGGCGGCGGCCTGAGTCTGGTTGGTTGGATTTGCATATTGCTGGTAGACGCCTAACGGCGGGCTGCTGGTATACCAATCGAATAGAATATCCGACCAGTTGGTGTTGTAGGTCCAACTGACATAATTGGATGGTGTAAAGCCATTGTTGGAATCTGTGTATTCGATAGTCAATTGACCGAGCGTCCTCAGGCGACTCAGGCAGACCGTGCTCAGAGCATCCGCCCTCGCCGCCGCAAGCGCGGGGAGAAGAAGCGATATCAGCAATGCAATGATGGAAATAACTACCAGCAACTCTATGAGCGTAAAACCGCGCCGAACATTTCTGATCTGCATAAATCACCTTTTATAAGACTTCACTTGCAAAGCCTCAAACCAACTTGCGGACAAGGGTAAATCAACCCGTTGGTTCGCAGGTCGTCACTTGGCGGCGGACGTCAGGCCGCCAAGTGACTCCAAATCTTCTGACATTAAGCACGAGAGCGTCGTTTTGCGTACATCCCCAACGTCACGGCAGCAACTGCCAGGGCAACGGCACCCAGCGATCCTGGTTCAGGCACAGCCGGGGCAGCCACGAGCGTTGACGAGTTTGAAAGAGAAATATCATCCACCCAGAATTCCGGGGTTGTCGGCTGAGCCTTGCCATCCGGATTCGAGCTGATGGTAACATTAAAAGCAGTCGCGCCTGGTGCAATTTTCGTAAGATCAATTGTGTCCAGAACATTCTTCCAGGTTGACTGCGTTCCGGTGTAGGTGTCGGTCCATTGCCCAACTTGTCCACCGTTAGCGAAGAAATTCAGGTGAACGTAGGAATATGCACCAAAATCCGTTGGCACAGCGGATGCCTCATAGAAATAACTGAGGTACACGGTTGTCGCACCCGTGGGCAGTGAGATAACCGGTTGAGGACCGTAAGCATTGCCGATTGTGCTGTCCTGATTACCGTTATACCACTGGCTGTAATTCTGGGTGTAAGAACCGTTACTGGTCAGAACGGCCACGGAATTGGTCGCCCCCGGCGCGATGTAGTTGGCGTTGTCCCATATGTCGCCAGCCGTGTAATTACCACCCATATTCCAGTAGGCAGGGCCGTTACCATTGGTATTCACCTGGGAAAACGTCGGGTTAGGAATCACGTTTCCGGATAAAACGACATTGGGAATCGTCGCAACATCCGCAGTTGCGATTCCTGAGCCGGCGAACATGGTCGCAGTGCCCGCAAAAATACCACATGCCGCCGCTGACAGTAATGAGGAACGAGATTTGAAAAACATAAATTGACTCCTGCTCCCTATGGAGCGTTCCTTGAACAAGCCGCCAAACCGGGCGACAAACCGGTTCCACCGCAACACGCGGTGGAGATATGAAACTCAAGACTCAATGCGGCACATCGGCCCCCGCTTCCTGACAATGCCGCCTCAACCTGTGCTTAACCGCAACCATGTCCGTCATCTACTGCATTCTTTTTGGTCCGCAGTTAAAATCACTAACTGGCCAACCGGAGAACTCCGGATCACGCCATTACTTTAGAACACCCGCAGAATCCTGACTATAACAAAACACGCATGTTGATTATTGACATCAGCTTTGACCGCAACTTGCTGGAGATTTCCTTCTCCGGCTGCCGTGTCATGGGCATTCATGCTGATTAGAAAGATTAACTGATGCCGGGGTATGGTCGATATAACAAACCGCGCAAGTTGAATTTTGATAGGCGTCCTTGTCACCGATACTTACGTTTCAAACCAGCCCTCATCACTGGGGATTCAGTTGGGTGCATGACATTTTAAGCGGCCGACAAACGACCGCGGGGTTCCATCACGATGGTCATCGGAACGGATAGGGAAACGTCTTCCGAGCAGCGGTCTTTGGGATGCAAACGCGAGGCGGTTGTGACCGACGAAACAGCGGGTATGTTGCGGCGGCTCGAAATGCAATGCTCTTGAGTGTGGCAAGCCCGCGTAATGCGTCAGGGCCACAGTTATAAATACAGCTCAAATTATGCCACATGGCTTGCATTGTGCCAATGATTCTGTTACAAGTTGAAGAACTTTTTATACGCATAATCAACGCGGCGGAACATGGCTGTGATAAAGAATCCACTGGGACTCGTTCAGGGAAATACCGATCCGAAACTCGTATGGCACGGCATCAAGGCGTGGGAGACATTTGAGGGTCCCACCCAGATTCTTCCGGAAGTGCCGATCATCGGCGAATTTGATCTCAAAGATACCGTTCTCTATGCCCTGAAGCCGGATCGTCATATTGGCGAATTTGAGATTCATCTCGTGTACCACGGCGTGATGGAGGTTTGGGTAGACTCTCCGGCGAACGCCCTGGTAATCACCCGGGGGGGCGGATTGATCACCCGTCCCGGCCAACTGCATGGCGGCGTACATGAGGCATTGCAGCCCGCCCGATGGATGTGGATACGCATTGCATTTCCTCCGGATAAAAGCGGATTTCTGCCGGGTATTTCCTCGCGCGAAACCAACCGGATCAAACAAGGGCTGGCGGAAGTGGCGAATCCGACTTTCAGATTTTCCCACGAGCTCGGCGATTGCATGCGTCGGCTGCTGGATGAACACCGCCGGGCGTTACCGGGCGTTCAGACCGCCGCCCGTGGAATATTTCTCGAGTTTCTGGTCTGGCTGCATCGTGATCTGCTGCACGCTGCGCAGCCACCGGCTGCGTCAGGTGCCCAGCTTTCCCCCGAGATAAAACGGGGAATAGAGTATGCGGATAAAAATCTTGGACGATCATTCAGCATAGACCAGATGGCGGATGCTGCCTGCCTCAGCGCCAGCCAGTTTCGGCGTTTGTTCCATGAGCAGACTGGACAAAGTCCGCATGATTACCTGGTTCGACGAAGGGTTGAGTGCTCTAAGGAAATGCTGAAGGAATCGAAAAAGAGCATCACCGATATTGCAATGGACATGGGGTTTGCCTCTTCCGCGCATTTTGCTTCCGTTTTTCGGCGTTTTGTCGGGATCGCGCCCTTGCAGTTCCGGGAACAGCAGAAGACTGTCAAATCATAGATTATATAGCGACCATCATCCGGCCACGACGGCCTGTATCTTCGCCTGCGTTTCCCGCGCGCGCTGGCGCGTGATGGGGTAAAAATAGATAAATGCCCCGGCGCAGGCAATCGGTATGATCTGACTGATGATTAATAATGCTTTCATGTGGGCAAGCTGGACTGAAGTAGGTGCCGCTTTCGAATTGATATAACCGGCCAGCGCCGGCATCATGCCTCCCAGGACTGTACCGGTAATCAGCGCGACTTTTGTGACCAGACTATTAACCGCCGAAAATATTCCTTCCCTCCGGCGGCCGGTAACCAACTGATCTTCATCACATACATCCGCGGTCATGGAACTGAACAGCATGATAATGGCGGGGATGGTCATTCCATTGATAATCCAGTTGAGAATCACCCAGTACGGATGATTGGGCGTGAGGATCCATACCACACTCAATACACTCAATAACGTAAGGAAAATACATAAAAGAACGCTTTCACGTTTTCCAAGCCGTTCAGAAATCCACGCGGCCAGCCGCATGCCGATCAGACTGGGAATTACCACAACCGAACCTCCGATGCCGGAGAGGGAAGACGCCAGTTGCTGATTGCCTCTGCACGCATAATAAACCTGAAGGTAAATTCCCAGGCTGCTGGTCCAATTCATGCCCACGAGTATCAGCAGCAGCGCCGACTGGATCATCACGAAAGGCTTGTCCTTGATCGCCAATCTGACCGCAGCGATAATACTCATTCGTGGCCGGCGCACCATCTTGACATTCTCGCGTGTTCCCAGAAATGTCCCCATTGCGCACAACATCATCAGCAGACCTATTAAAACGCTGAGATACCGTGCTCCATTTAGCGCCCCATGGAACCCGGGACGCATGACAAACCACCAGACCCATGCCGCCGCGAAGGCCGCGAGAATTTGCACATAACCGCGCCAGGAAAAAACACGCGTACGGTCATCGTAGTCTGAGGTCAGTTCATAACCCAGAGCGTTATATGGCACGGTAAAAAATGAATAGAGAACCGTAACAAGCATCCAGATCACCAGGGTGTACCAAAACAGCGACATTTGCGCTGTACTGGGCGGAGTCCATACCAGAGGTATAAGCAATCCACCCAATATGCCAAATAGAAGAATAAAGGGCCGCCGACGGCCCCAGCGCGTTTGGATGTTATCCGATAAATTTCCCGCAACCGGGTCGGTGAGGCAACCGACGGCCCGGGCCACCGCCATGGCGACCCCCAGCAGGATCGTATTCATTTTGAGATTAATCGCCAGAACCGGCCAAATCAGCACGCTGTCGAGATTGAGGTAGAAATAATCGGTCAGCCCGCCTCCGGCATAGGCTAATTTCGGTGTCCACGCCAGGCGAGAACGGCCCGTGGAAGCTGTCCCGCTCAATACCGACTGGGGATTTGGCATTTCTGATTTAAGCGAATCGTCCACCGGAGTCTCCTGGAACTTAAGCAGATATTATTGCCTGCGGCACGATATGCTATGATCGCACCGATGAGCCATGAATAAAGTCAATAACGCGGCCATTGACAAGGGTTTGATGCGCCCGGTAAGACACAACCCCGTTGACTGGCGTATATACAACGACCACCGCCGAATCGGCGGGTACAGAGATTGCCGCCATTCCAGAGCGATCGTGAGCAATGAACTTGCCGGTAATGGTGTTATAAATATTCACCTTTGCTTTACCAACATCAACCATGACCATCTTGACTTGGTGATATGGATTATAAAACATATATGTCGGATAGTCGCTCGGGGCACAGGTATCAGTGCAGCGGAGGTTGAGCTGTAAAATTCCGCGAATGTTGGTCCTTTTCACAATTGCACCAAGCACCCCCATGTACACTCCACCGTACAGCGCATAATTGGTGGCATCTGGCTGGTGGCTGTAACCCGTATATCCGGGATCAAGAAAGGTCTTGTTATCGCCGGTGGCGATCAGCGGCTGATGCGGGTTGTCCCGGCGATACTTCAGCCCTTCGTATGAAATGAAGGCCGCTCCGGCCGGCCAACCGGGATCGCTTTGGCGCGTTGCCGGATGGAACTTACCGTAGAAGAGACGGCTGGCATTGACGGCATTTAGTATCCATTTTCCCAAAGAGTCGGCGTACCGCTGGTCATACCGTGCGACGGGCGCCAGAGCCCAAAGTTGCGTGGCCGTTTCCAAAAAAAATGCGTAGCCGCCGGTTCCCCATGGCCGCCAGGGCGAACAGTGCCGTA
Organism: Planctomycetota bacterium; assembly: GCA_021805985.1. Classification (GTDB taxonomy): domain Bacteria; phylum Planctomycetota; class Phycisphaerae; order WQYP01; family WQYP01; genus JAMDCX01. The sequence continues at coordinate 9,238 of JAJZDN010000106.1, forward strand.
CTTTCCCCTTGGTATCCATGTAAGATTGCACGCGTTTCCCCCATGCGGCCCGCGGAGCTTGGTTGACGGCTCCGATCAAGCCGTCAACATCCTGCCCGGCCCAATTACCGACTTCGACACCCCAGGACGGGCGGGCACGATAGTAACTAAAACACCAATGAATAAGTTTTTGCACCGGGTAATGCGTCCCCGTTTCGGCATTGATACGCACTGCCGCCAACGCGCCAAAAGGGGTCATGACTTCCCAACTCGGGTTATCATCGCGCGGCAGATCGGCTAAAAATTGCAGACACGCCCTGGCTGATTTCAGAAACACCGGATCACGCCAGCGGCACCAGGCGACATACTCCAGCCACGCCAGCCCGGCGGCCATATTGGGTTCGCGCCATATTCCGTTGTAAGCCGGGCGCATCGTGGAGAAATCAAAGCCCGTGTAATTGAAATCATAGTGACCGTCAGGAAGCCGGAAATGAGCAATAGCATCTGCCCATGATCGGGCGGTATCGCGGCACATCCGGGCCAATGTTTTTTCCTCTGGATATCGATCGGAGATTGCCATGGCCGTCATATCCGGAAATACGGTGTACCATGCCGTCGACTGCGGGCTGGCTGAATCAAACCCGTTGCCAAATACGCCGTGATCCATGCCTGGATCAAAGAACCGATCTAACAGCCGGACATAATTAATCCGACCGGTGCTGAGGTCCCGGCCAACCAGCGTTGCCCCCCAGACAGCACCCATGTTTGTCAACGCTTGCGCCGAAAAGCGTTCAGAGCGGGTGGCGTAGGCGGGAATCGTAAAGCCGATCACGTTGTGGCGGGGATCTCGAAGTAATTTAATCAGTGGCAGATAAGAGCCTCTGGCTTGTGGACTAAAAATCATTTTATAAAGCTGCTGCGAATCTTTGCGCCAATTGCGCATATGGTAAGGCCGGGGCACATTTGGCATGAGGCCGATACGCGACAGATCTCTTTGCGGCACCGCGGATGCGAAGCATTGAACGCAGAATTTGAAACCAAATGGAACAATTAATGCAAACAGACAACGCCTGAACTTCCACATCGTGTTACGCGTCATGCCCGGGATCATCTTTTTCTCCATTTCATCGTTGTAATCGGCACGGATTCGCATGGTTATCCAGCGGCAGTCAAAGCGCACGGCAGGATCATGGCCT
>JAJZDN010000107.1 GCA_021805985.1 Planctomycetota bacterium
TATACAGCTTTGCTCCAGAAAACAATCCACTACCCATCAGCATCAATTTCAATGCCTTCTGGCAGCATGAATTTCTTAATTCCTCAAGAAACATCAACGCCAGCTTCACTCAACTTGGCGGTGGCAATTTTATCTATAACACCGCCGGCCCATCCAGAGATTCAGCCTTACTGGGCTTAGGAGCCAGCGGATACATTAATAAGCAAATATCCCTATTTGTAAACTATGAAACCCAAGTCGGTGATCACCGCCAATTCGCGCAAACCGTCATGGCGGGCGTCGCGGTAAGCTTTTAAGCCGACCAAGCACCGGGTTGGGTGAGGTTACAGGTTACGGGTTACAGGGGACAGGGACGGGTGTCACGTCCTGATATAGGTTGTCACTTTTGGCAACAGTCGGCTTGGGCCGTGAATAACGAATGAGTGATCCATAAAAATCGGGGAACGATGGGGATCTCACCGGAGCATCGGATGATAATCCGGTGGTTGATCCTGTGCCGCGAACCAACCACGGGGTTGTCGCCACGGTACTCTGTGACGCGACGATGCCCCACGAGGCCAAAAATCAAGCCGTCGCAACCGGGCGGTTACTCGGACAGGGTCCTGGCCGGCCAGCTTGTCGTGCGGCGATGGTGGTCAGGGCAGTGTTCACGATTTGGATTTGCTCAAGGGTATTAAAGGCGCCAAAGCTGAAGCGCGTGGTTCCGGCGATGCCGCCGCGTGCTACCGGTTGATCCGTGCCAATGGTTTGATGGGCCGCGGGCGCACAATGCAAACCAGGCCGCGTGAGAATGCCGAAAGTTTGTTCCAGTTCGTTGGCCAGTTCCATGGGATCCATGCCCGCAATTCGCACGCTGAAAACTCCCACTCGATCCACCGATCCCTGCGGACCAAAATATTCCAAGCCCCGCACACCGGTTACGCCGGCGATAAATGCCTCGCACAAGGCGTGTTGATGCGCTGCTAGAGTGCCAATACCCTGATCTAAAATCCATTGCACACCTTCGGAAAGCCCTGCAATTCCAATCGCGTTGTGCGATCCGGTTTCAAAGCGGTCGGGCATAAACTCCGGCTGCGTATCGCGGTCACTTACTGAACCCGTTCCGCCTTCACGGACAGTGATTAACTGTTTTTCAATTCCGGGCCGGATATACAATACGCCCGTGCCCAGCGGCCCCAACAACCCTTTGTGGCCGGGGAACGCCAGAAAATCAATGCCATCAGCCTGAACATCAATAGGAAGATGGCCGGCGGTTTGCGCCGCATCGACCAGCATAGGAACTCCCGCAGCCCGAGCGAACTTGCCGATTTTCCGGATATGCTGCACGGTTCCTGTAACATTACTGCCTTGCCCGAGCGCTATTAGCCGCGTGCGGGGGGTGATAGCGGCGCAAAGATCTGCGGCATCAACCAAACCTGTGCCGGCTTGCGCTGCCACGCGCGTGTGAGTAATAATTCCGCGGGCGGTTAATTCATTAAGAGGCCGAAGTATGCTGTTATGGTCCATGGCGCAACAAATAGCATGATCACCAGGCTTCAGCAGCCCATGAATGACCATATTCAAAGCATCCGAACAATTCAGCGTGAAAATGAAATGATCGGGATTTTCACCGTTAAAAAGCTGGTTGAGCCGCTGGCGGCACACGCGAATCACTTCCGCGGATTGCCGGGCCTCGGCATACGCACCGCGCCCGGCTGAAGCACCAATGTCCTGGGCGTAATGGACCATTGCCTCAAGTACCTGAGGGGGTTTAGGAAAACTTGTCGCGGCATTATCGCAATAAATCCGCTGCTTAAAATTTCGAGTCATGACACAATTCCTCCCGCGGCCGTAATCCTTAGCGCGCGGATATCAGGGCGTACTTATCGAGTGCCATAATAGAAGCATAAGCCGTGCGATTCAATATGCCGGGGTTAGAAGCGAGAAGTTAGGAGTTAGGAGTTAGAATGCTTTGGAGGCGCTAAGCGGCAATTTTGCTGGGGCGATTTGCGACTCTTCCTGTAACCTGACCTGTAACTGTAACCTGTAACCTGTAACCTGTAACTCAAGTGTCATCTTGTTACCGCAGATTGCTGCTGTCGCGTGCTCCGAGGTTGCGGTAGATTTCCAGCGTGGCTTCGGAATTATTCAGCGTGTAAAAATGGATTCCCCGCACCTGTTGATCCAGCAGTCCCCGGCATTGCTCCGTAGCCCATAATATTCCCACACGACGCACCGCATCAGGATCGCCATTACAGCGATTGACGGATCGGATCAGCTTGGCGGGGTAATGGGCACCCAACGCTGTTTCCGCCATGCGCTTCATGGAATTCAAGCTGGTAATGGGCATAATTCCTGCAATAATTGGAATGCGAATACCGGCCAATTCACAGCGTTCCCGGAAATCAAAAAAATCATGATTGTCGAAGAACAATTGCGTGACAATATAATCTGCTCCCGCATCTACTTTGGCTTTCAGATAATCCATTTCCTGCAGGCGATTGGGCGTTGCGGGATGGCCTTCGGGAAAACCCGCCACGCCCACGCCCATTCCCCGGTTATCTGCGTGAATTCCGCTTTGATTAAATGCTTTGATAAAAGCCACCAGAGCCACCGCATGGTGAAAATCATCCCCGGCACGATCATAATCAACCACATCGCGCGGGGCATCACCTCCCAAGGCCAGAATATTGCTCACACCTGCCGCGGCATAGCGTTTAAGGATATTGCTGATATCCGCCTGCTTGTGGCACACGCACGTTAAATGCGGTACCGGGTCCAAGGAGGTCTCCTGCTTTATCCGCATAACCAGCGCATGAGTGCGGTCGCGCGTGGAGCCGCCGGCACCATAGGTGACGGACACAAACGAAGGCTTCAGCGATTCCAGACGGGTAATGTGTTCAAAAAGCGTCTGCGCGGCTGCATCACTTTTCGGCGGGAAGAACTCGAACGAAAACGTGGTTGTGTCACGGGCGAGAATATCAGCAATGTGCATTCGTATCCATCCTTTCATCCGGATAGACAGATGATAACGTTGTGGCATTGGGAATGCAAGATACAAATGTCCGTCCGCACCTGAACTGCCCGGCCATATTTCCGCGCCCCCCTCCGGTACCGGCCCTCGCCAAGTAATGAGGATTCAGGCAGTTTCCGGCCCACGCTTTGGCGGCTTGGACGCGGCGCGGATGGAACGCCCACGGCTGGCACGCGGTAATTTCCGAATTATTGCCGTTTCGGGCAATTCAACGGTAAGTTGCAGCCCAACGGCTTTTGTCACCGCAACCAGAGTTGAAAGCCGTGGGTTTCCGCGCGAGCCCAGGGCACGATGAAGGCTCTCCCGCTCGATTCCGGCCGCTTTGGCGACCTTAACAAAGCCGCCCCGCGCCTCAGTGATTCGCCGCAATGCAATCAGCAGTGCCCTTGGATCATCGGTATCCTCAAGTGCAGCGCGCATGTATTCGGCTGCAAATCTCGAATTGGCCGCAAGTTTCTTTTTCATTACGTCGTCATGCGATACGCTTATCTGATTATTCATGTTTTTGCACTCCTTTTTCGGTAATCTTTCAGGTAATCAATCGCGGCGGCGATATCAACTGCCTGGCGGCGCTTATCCCCGGCACACAAGAGTAATACGCACGTTCTACCTATCTTCGCATAATAGACGCGATATCCTGGGCCAAAATTAATTCGCAGTTCGCTCACCCCATCGCCAACCGGTTTACAATCGCCAAAGTTACCGGTAACGAGGCGGTCCAATCTTGCCGCGATGCGGGCTTCCGTACGAGGGTCTTTCAGCGCGTCAAGCCACGACTGGAACACATTTTTTCCGGTCACCGAGACGTAATGACGAACCACATGCACTATTCTATAGTAACTTATAGATCACTTTGGGCCAAGTAAGCCATTCTGGGTGTCATGCCATTCTGGGGATGCTATCCTCTGTACCTGGGTCTCCGTAGTGCTTCCCAGTCATACAACGCACAACTTTCATACTGCAACCTTGGACTTCGCCAGGCGTTATACCGACAGGTCTTGTGTTCTTCATCCATGGAGTCATGACGTTGACTGCTGCTGCGCCTGCTACCGATCCCCACGCAATTGAATGGAGCCACGCGATGGGTCTGAAATGTCCCGTTTGCGCGGCGGAGAATTGCCTATTCTCCTGGTGCTTGTCAATCCTAATTTGTAGACTTGGCAGAGCACTGAGTCCATTCATCAAGCCGCAATCGCAGAAACTTCTGACCCCGTGGGTCTCGGATTCGGTCTCCAGCTGCGCCGGTCCATCGGCCAATATATTTTTCGTTAAAGAGCCGCAGGGCGTTATTGATGTCTTCATTCTTGGCGGTTGCCTTAAAGCTACTCAGGCAACCGTTGACCTGCCCCCGGAACGACGCATCACCCTCGAAGAGCCACTTTCCAAGCTCCAGAAGAATCTGGTCGCGGCTTTTGGCTTTGCCCATGGACACGGGCAACATCTGAATGAAGAGGCAAGTCTGGATGGGCGAGTCAATGACCGATGCAACAATTGTCTCGCCGGACCCGCTGGACACATGAAACGTCCCCCCAGGAGCCTCGCGGGTATGCCTCAGCAGCGTTCGGGCTTTTTCACTTGGTACTGTCAGAGTCTTCGACCATATCCATGCGATTTTATCTCCCTTAAAGCTCACTACGGCGGCATTGACAAGGCCGAGCGGTTGCGCCAATTCGGCAACACGGCACGCCACCATTACCGGTGAAACATTTGCTTTCTTGGCAAGTTTTCGGATAGTTGCAGCATCCACGGGCGGTGCGACGGCAATCCGCTGTATCTCTTCCTTGGGTAACAACATTTCCGCAGCCACACGGTCCGCAGCCTTTTCCTCACCTTGGTTCGACCCGAAGAAATCAGCATCAGAGCGCACCTCGGATTTGCTTCCTAAAAGCAGATGGGCCAACTCATCTGCAAGCGTAAAACGTTGGCGCACGGATGGCATTGCGTTATTGATAGTGATCCGGGCAATGTTGTTATTTTGGATACACCAGCCGGCACAACCAGCTAACGGTTTATAGCAAACTTCGACACCAATGCGGGCAGCAACCGCCTCGGGCCCTTTTGGAAAGTTTTCCTTCGCGATGACCAACGCATCCAATAAATCCATCATGGCTGCTATCGGCCCGTCAGCGGCCGAATTCCCAGAACAGCATTGATATCGTCCAGCAGGCTCTGCTTGGCTGGGGAATCCAGATCGGCCAGCTTAACGCCTCTGAATTTCAGCTTAACGGCAGGGTGCAACTCCAGAAGTTGGTGAATGTGGTTTGCCAACGGATCGCCGGGAAATGGCGATTTTCTCGGCGAAGATTCTAGGAACTGTGCAACTACCTTCGAATCGCCAATGAGAGAAGGCTCTTGTTCGTGCTTACGTGCTGTCAAATGTGTTTTCATAAAGCCCACCCTTTATTTCGCAGCCAACTTTGGGCATGCTCTGGCTTCAACTCCATCTTGATTTTACCGTCCGGCTCCATGGAATTCGAATCAAATCCGCGGTTCCTCTAGAATCGAATTGTCGCTTTCACGGGAATTGACCGCAGCACGGTGCGGCCTTGAAGGCCGAGAGCATCGCCGTGCGCTACGGCCCGCAGGAGCAGCGCAGACCCAACACCCGGATAGCCCGGGTTCGCCCAGGGCCGCCCGCGGCTTGTGGGTGCCGTAGCCAACAGCATAACCTCATTGGCGAGGTCAGTGGGATTAAAGAATGTTGCAGCGCCAGTCTGATAACGCATGGCACCGCAAATCTCATCAGCACCCGTGATACTCACGCCAACGCAAATAAAATCCCGGCTCCCATCAGCTCTTGCGGCAACATCTGCCCACTTCCAATCTCGGTCTTCCGGAGGCTCTTCCGCCGATGCTTCGTCAAAATCACTCCACCAGATGCGATCAATATGGGTACGCGCCAGTGCGGGCGTCAATTCGACTATTTTTGCGGCTACGTTTCTTCCAGATGAAACTTCCAGCAGTGATACTTTATCCGGTAAAACCGCCATACGTTCGCCTGTTCACGACTTAAGTAAGTCGCGGAGTATGGCCTGTGACGGATGTTACGTCAATACACATCCGCTATCAACAAACGTCCGCTATCGGCCAATCTCCGTCCACGTCCGTTTTCGGTAGTCCTTCAGATAATTAATTGCGGCAGCGATATCAACTGCTTGCCGTCGCTTATCCCCCGCACACAAGAGTAATACACAAGTTATACCTATCGTCGCATAATAGACACGATATCCTGGACCAAAATTAAGAGGACGCAGAATCCCCGATGCTCAACAATTACTGCACTTACTGCTAATACTGAATTTTCTGCCATTACTGATGCCGTGTCTCATGGTTGCGTTGCCCCGCGCGAGGTTGTCCAGATTGAAACTGTGCCTTGTGTATCCAAAACGGAGCGGATATCGGCAGTTGGGCTGCTGGCGGTCAAGCAGGTTAAGAATTCCTTGTTTCCCAGCCGCGTGATTAATAAGGTCCAGGCCTCGGTGTTGTGTTCGTGGCCGCAGTGGCCATAAATATTTAGAGCTTTCGCGACACCATGGTGTTGAAACGGCGTCAGCAACAGCTCGCAATCCTGATGGCCCAGCGCCCGGTCCCGCAAGACTGGTTTGAACACTTGTATAATATATTTTTCCATATCTCCCAGGTGATGGGCGTGATGGATGTTGTCATCAAAATGCTTCGGGTTCAGCACCGCGAAGCATTCCTCCCGCGTCATGCTCGGCAGATAACTTAACGACGCCTCCACCTGATGGCGTAACTGCTCCTGCCAATGCTGATAAGACTCCGCCATGATGGTGGTTTCTTTGTGCTCACTGTTGCGGCTGCAATGCGGGCAGCGAATTTTGGGGGGCTTAAAAAGAAACGGTAAAAACGGCTTTTTGATATGCTTGTGATCCAGTGCACCAGCGCAGGAAGGGCACATCATCACAATGGGCAGTTTTTTCTCCGGAGGCTTCATATCTGACACCTTGTTCCGATCAGGCCGAAAGGAGGAGCGGAACAACTTGGCCCGGCACCCGACCATCCGCTGCGAGAACTTCTGATGAAAAGGGGCGCGAGCTTCTTCATATTTGCACCTCAATTAGTTGCGAGCTGCTCACGCGCGTTGTTAATTTATCCCCCGCCCGGGAATTTGATAGCGAGGATACACCTCGTGCCGGGCAGTACATAAACATATTTGTACTACGTTCCGGCCGGAAAAGCAAAGAAAAAATTGAGAGAAAATCGGCTAATCCATCGCTAAAAAATCCGTCGGGAGCTTGTTGGCAGTCTATCACTGGTCAGTGCGAACGGTTTTCCCTACAATACTGGGCTTGGAGTGTGTTTTGGATTTGTATTTTTAACCCATACAGGAGTAATAAACCATGCCATTGATGTCCACCAAACCTATGTTTGATCTCGCTTATGAAGGCGGCTTTGCCGTCGGTGCGTTTAACGTCAACAATATGGAATTAGCACAATCTATTATTGAAGCCTGCGCCAAAGAAAAAAGCCCGTGCATTTTGCAGATTTCCAAGGGTGCACGCAAATACGCCAACATTCGTTACCTCAAACATATCATCGACGCCGCCGTGGAAGATCATCCCGAAGTTCCCGTGTGCATCCATTGCGATCATGGCGATACCATTGATTTGATTAAAACCTGCATCAACGACGGCTACACCAGCGTGATGATTGATGGCAGCCACCACGCCTATGAGGAAAATGTGAAACTCACAGCAGAAGCCGTCAAGGTTTCTCACGCCGCCGGCGTTGTGGTCGAGGCTGAACTCGGTATGCTTGGCGGTATTGAAGAAGATGTGGTCGGCATGGACGCCCACGAATATGAAAAAAATGTGGAAAAGTTCCTCACCGATCCGCAGCAGGCCGCCGATTTCTGCAAGAGAACCGGCCTGGATTCTCTGGCGGTCGCCATCGGCACCAGCCACGGAGCGTTCAAATTCAAACATGAAGCTAAGTTGGCGTTCGACCGCATTGAAGAAATCATGAAAACCTGCCCCGGCATTCCGCTTGTTATGCACGGCAGCAGCAGTGTGCCACAGGAATTTATTGACTTGGTCAACAAATACGGCGGTGCCATGCCTAATGCCAAAGGCGTTCCGGAAGATCAAATCTCCATGGCGGTGCGCAAGTATGGCGTATGCAAAGTGAACATCGACACGGATCTACGCCTCGCTATGACCGCGAAAATTCGCGAAGTCTTTGCCACTAAGCCAGCGGAATTTGATCCACGCAACTACCTGGGGCCGGCACGGGAAGCCATTATCTCTATGGTGCAGCGCAAACTTCATGTGCTCAACAGCGCCGGCAAGGCCGAAGCCGTCATAGCACAATGGAAAAAGCTCGGCAGCCCGATGCCCACATATTACACCCATAAAAAGGCGGGCTGATTGGTCGCCGATGAAGGCGAGCTATTCAACGCTGATTCAAAAAAATAAAATAATCAGGGGCGGCCCATGGGTCGCCCCTTTTTTTATGGCGTGTTGCTATGTTGCCGTGATGCAGGTGCATCGGCATATTCGGATTGTTCCGGTAAGCCGGGCGGGTCAATGCCCGCCGGCAGGGCCACGGTAAGTGGAATGGGCTTTTTCGGATTGATCATAATCACCGGCAGGCCAATATGCACCAGAGTCAGCAGATGCACCGCATCCCAGTTGCACATGCGAAAGCAACCATGTGAACCGGTCAGACCGATGTGCTGCGGCACGGGGTTGCCGTGCATGCCCACACCGGGCAAATCCAGGCCCATCCACACAATGCCCACGGGGTTGCGCGGTCCGGGTGGAATAATTAATCGGTGATCAATATGTGCCTGGGGGTACATGGAGGGGCGAAATGTGTAGTTTGGATCAAGGGCTATATCTTTGATCACGCCATCTTCCGTGGGCAAATCCGCTTTATGGGCCGCAATGGAGCACCAGAAAAGGGCCACTTGCTGGTTATGACGGTTGTAGGCCCGAATCGCCTTCTGGGCTAGATTTACCGTCAGATATGCCACATGCACTTCGGGAAAGGTTTGCTTGTCCTGGTGGATCACAGATTGCAGGCCGCCGGGATTGCCAAAATCATTGGAGCCGGGAAAGGGTCGGATATTGGGCACATTCAAAGTCTGCCCCACGGACAAATTCTGCAAGTCCGCACGCGGATTCATCGCCCGCATCAAGCTTTCGGTGCAGTGAAATTTCTCGCACAGGCAATCTTCCAAAGAAGCATACGGCATGCGCGGCGCTGCCGCCATTTTCCGCCAGGTCCAGTGCAAGTGTCCCACCGCGTCGGCGTCATCCTGCGTGATGGTATATTGCGTGATAACATTTTTAACATCCACACCCAACGCGTTAAATACCGCCGGGTTGTGCGGGTCCAATGGATTGACGCCCGGGAAAAACCGCGCCGCATATTCCTTAAGCGCCGTGCGCGAGTGAGGGCCAAAGTTGCCATCCAAGATCCCCGGTGAAAAATTATTCGCCGCTAATGCAATCTGCCAGGCCAGCGCCACGCGCTGGGTATAGTTTAAGTGCGGTTTTCCGGGGGCCGGGGAATCGGTGGAACCTCCACTGCGGCTGGTCAAATCTGCTGGACGCGACGCACCGGATTGATAATTTCCCCGGTCCCCGCCCAATGCCACAGCCGCGCTAATGAAAAAAAAGCCCCCGGCTGTAATGGCAATCATCCGCTGAAGTATCGTGTGCCCTGAAGTCATAGTGTAACCCCGTCGCGCGTTCCTAACGCCTTGCAGCGGCGTTCCATGCCGCCCGAAGCTTATTGGCGATCCAATAAACTATTATCAGACATCCATACGTAAAAGGCTTAGAAAAAATCGCTATTATGTCATTTTTTTTGTTTTGCGAAGTTTCGCCGTGCGATGCGGGTAGGGGGCGCAGCGATCCGCGCGTCTGCCGCCAATGCCGTTATCACTGAAAACCGCCTCCCAACATGGGAGAGCCTGGAACCTGGAACCTGGTATTGAGCAGACCGCGATGCAGGCGCCTGGCTCCGGCGCTAAGAATCGCACACGATAAAAGCGATGTACCCGCACAAAAATGCGAGATGCGAGGACTAAATCCCCACTACTGAATAATACTGCACGTACTGCATGTACTGCATATACTGCAAGGACTGCCCTTACTGTTAATACGAACTTTGGACGCCCGCCGCGTAATGTGTTAAAATTTAAAGAATGATTCGCGCTCGTAGCTCAATTGGATAGAGCGTCGGCCTCCGAAGCCGAAGGTTGCAGGTTCGACTCCCGCCGGGCGCAGTGAACACAAGTGTTGCTAGA
>JAJZDN010000108.1 GCA_021805985.1 Planctomycetota bacterium
CCAAGGCCGCCCCGCAAGGAAAGCCGCGTCTAGTGCGGGAAAGCGTTGATTTTGTTGCGGATGCCGGAGGAGGGAATCGAACCCACACTCTCTTGCGAGAACTGGATTTTGAGTCCAGCGCGTCAAATCACGAAACCATTGAAAACAAAGGGTTTTCTGCACGTCCAAAACAACCGGGGGAATTAGGGGGGAAAATCGAATCAAATTCCGCAAACGCGGATGGCCAATTACAGCGCCTTGCGGGGCGATGGGGAGCATTACCGGAGAATGTGAAACAAGCTATCTTGTTGATGGCCGGTATCGGTTAGAATGGTATTCGGGAAGTCTTGTCGGCGGAACTGGCGATATGTGCGTAATGCGGCTTTAATTTTCGCCGGTATGAATTTACAGGGAGGGATTGAAGAAAATGAATTTCATCCTGTACTCAACTCATGCGCGAACGCACCGAAAAACGGTTTTGACAGGCATTTTCGCCAACATTCCCGGCGAAACGGTTATAGAAAGAGTATGTGTGCGATGGGCGTGTGTTCTAAATGGCTTCCACCACTGGCACGCTTTGGGCCGCTCTTGTCATACCGGTACATGAGACAGGGAGCCATGCTGTATGCCGATTCCGACTGGGACACCGGCGGCCCTGCTGGACGGTTCTATTTCTGTACTGCTATAATGCCGAACTTCGGGAGGAACATAATCATGGCAGAAACTTGCGAAAATTGCAGGCGCGTCATTGCCGTTAATGAGACGCCCTGCCTCTGGCAAGGGGCCGTTGTCTGCGCCCAATGTCGTGCGAGGCTGGAAGCGGGTGCGGTGGTACTGCCGGGCAAGCCGCTGATGGCGCGGCTAACGGAGATTTACCGCCAGCATCCCGTCGTGATGGCTATCGCCACTGGGGCCGCCGCTGCCGTTGCCTTACTGCTGGTGGCAATCCTGGCGGCTTGGATGTCTTGGGCTTCCGGCCAGACATCGCGGGAAATTAAGGCGGGCATACAAGGTGTCAAGAAGGCCGTAGCGGTTGTCCTGCCTGTTCCCTCCGGTTCAATCCATGGTCGCGTTTGGTGGCGTACCTCGGCGGGCGTGATGCACCTGGGCCGGGATAAGAACGTGTGGCTTATCAGGCGGACGGTACCGCGCGCCGCTGTCCTTGCCATACTTAACCAACCGAAACTGCACGCCGCGCTGGTCGCACTGATTGCGCGGATACCTGTGTTGGAGGCGGCGTACCTCAAGGCAGCCCGCGCATCAGCGGCGTACGACAAGGCATACAGGGCGTACGACAGGGCACAGGCGGCGTACTACACAGCAATGGATGAATATGAAAGGCACCGCGACAAGGTACATAGGGCCTACCGGAAGGCAGCAGGGGCGGCGTACCACAGGGCGTGTGAGGAGTGCAGCGCGGTGGCGGGGCGGATGTCCCAACCCATGGGGAGCCCGGAAAGCAGTGAAGAGGAGACGGAAGGCTACATATTTGACGTGTACCAACAGGCCCAAGCGGCGTACCACAAGGCGCTGGAGAAACGGCTGCTGCTCGCTGGCCACCTTCCCCCACGGATAGGCACCTTTTCCGCTATTAAAACTATCGAGACAACATATCGACTTTGCGGTGGAAGCATTGGCAATGTTTCTGGTTCCGACGCGGTCAAAGCGATGGTACTTAAAGCCATGGCCGCCAAAACAAAAGCCGATTTTAAGGGGCATTACCATTTCACGGATATTCCGGCTGGGCGCTATTTCTTTATCATTCCCGCATCAACGAGTTTTGGGCTGTCCGGCGTGCTGGACTACAGGCACCCCGTAACGGTGGCAGGTGGCGAGAATATCCGCGCGGACATCAACGAGGGGCACGCGGTAGGCTATAGTACACTGGAAAATTCATCCGCATCTGCCATACACGCCTCGGCCACCGCCCGGATCGCGGTAGAGCATAGCACGCTGGAAAATCCACCCCGAGACGTTGCCGGTGTAATCAATCTGCCGACAGTTGCGGCCAATAGCCGTGGGCCACTGCCAAATTCACGCGGGTTGCAGCCGCACGCAGCGGGTGGTGGCGCGGTGCAGTTGTTCAAACCTAGAACGCAGAACGGCTTGGGATCCGCCACTGGCAGCGGGCCGGGGCGTGGAGCAGGCGTTGGCGGTGGCGGCAGTATCGTTACGCCGCCGCCCAATCCGATAATGCCCCGGAAATACCAATCTGCGTGGCCGGCGCATCTGGTGAGCCCTAAATTTCAATTGACGATTCGTCGGAATGGTACGGTGGCCAACGTAAAAGTATTAATATCCTCCGGCCATACGAGCATCGATCGGGCGATTATCAAGGCGCTCCTGCAGGCGCGGTTTTTGCCCAATATCGTCGGCGGAAAGCCGGTGCAAAGTAAATTTGTTATTCGCTACCAGCTTACATCCTGACCCGTTTTCATAATCTTCGACGCCTGCTGGGATAGGCTGGATCAGGACGTGCGAATCAGTATGCGGTTGAAGCCCGAGGCCTTGTCGGTACCACTGGCGGACTTTGCCGAGGACGTGGCATGAACTGCGGGAGGGACTGAAGAAGTGCGAACCAAGGAAGGGCTGAACGTCCGCGCACCCGCACCGGAAAATGGATATAACATAGTAATTACACGAGTGTGATGGGCGTGTGGTTGGCACGGCCTCCATCGCTGTGCATGCTCCGGCGTGCCGTGGCACGCTTTGGCACACACATGAAACGTGGGGCCGCGTGATGGATAAGTGGTGTGTCGCCGCGCGGCGTGATAAAATATCTGCGGGAAGCGGCTTGCAACCGCTGAACTGGCCATAGCGTTGGGTTGATTCACCGTCCGCCTGACGCTCTGGCTGGCCCGATCTAAGGACGGTGAAATATGACAAATTCGGAACGGGTAAACCTGTTAGGGACAACAGCTACCGGCATACGTCGCCAGCTTGAAATTTACAATGAGCGTGAGGCAGAGCACAAGCGTATTCGGCTTTCGCCGCTGCCGCAGGCCGGTGATCTCAATACGAGCGCCATATCCCTGTTGCGCCGGTTGGCTGACAAAGGAGTACTGGAATCGATAGAGTGGGCACCCCCGGTGGAAGCACTGCGGGTGACGGAGAATTTCTGGTGGTTCTGTCATGTTCTCTTCGACAACCGGAAAGTGTTTAACATTGGGGAAAACGAATGGGATAGCAACGTCACTGGTGGGCATGGTGAGCTTGAGCTGACGATTCTCTTCGGGTGCCCAATGGTGGCCGGTGTACTTGAGCGAGAGGCAGGCAAAATAGCTGGACAAGCGGATCAACCCGCCGCGGCCGCTGTAGCGGGAGAGCCTGCATCGCATAGGGTTGGACGGCTGACCAGGGCGTCATCAGAAGCGAAGAAAGCGGAACTGCTTGCCAAGTGTTCGGCGCATCCAACGCTGATGAATGATATTCCAGCGCTCGCCCAGAGCGTGGACGTAAGCGAATCAAGCTGTCGCCGATGGCTTAGTAAATTCAAAGAAAAGCACGCCGAAAACCAAAAGGAATGAAAATATTGACGCCGTATTGACAATTCTTGACCACCATTCCACCCGCTAAAATAGCGGGTTTTTCATTATTTATTGACGCCGAATTGACGCCGCCGCCCATAAGTGTACAGATATGGAGTACACGACATGGCGACGATCACCCGACCACTGGACACCGACCGCGTAGGCCGCGATAGCGTGGGCTACTGGGGCGCTGTGCTGGCGATGGCCGTGCAGGCCGACGATACGGCACGCGCTGACGTGGCACGCGCCGAGCTGCGCAGACTGCGATGCGACATTACGCGCCGTCCGCGACGGGCGAAAGCGGTGCAACCGTGACCACCACCCCGCCCGTTGATGGGAACTTCTTGACATATTCGCAAGTTGCCGAGCGATTGCAAGTTTCGCAGCGCTACGTCCGGAAACTCTGCGCATCGCGCCAGATTCGCGCCGTGCGAATTGGCAAATGTGTCCGGATCGATCCGGTTGAACTGGATCGGTTTTGTCGTGCCCTGCCTGTCCGATGACACCCCGCCGGTTCCGGCCTTGCAATGGCCGGGCGCTTTGATCAGCGACACCGGCAAATAATAAAGGATGAACATGACTATACCACAAAATACCGAACACACCACTACAGCGAGGCCGCGGCAGAACGCGGAACCGCCCGTTATTGACGTACTGATTCCTGAATGTGACCCGGCGGAAGCGGCATTACTTGGATCAGTGGGATATGATGCTGCCGCAATCACGCTTGCGACCATTGATATGTTCGTGTCGCCATTACACCAACGGCTATGGCGAGAGATTACAGCGTTTCTTCATGCCGAAAATTCGATCAGTGACAACGGCGCTCCCGATGTCGTCAAGCTGGTAAACTGGTTCAAGTCGCACGGCGTATCTAAGTTTGATCGTGATTATTTTACCGATTGCGTCCGGGATGTCCCGTCCGCCGCCGGTGCGGACGGCTATGCGTCAATCATCAAATATAAATATGCTTGTCGAAAACTCATCCGGATAGCTCAAGAGATGGCCAATGGTGCGGCTGGTGATGCAATTCTGGACACCATCATAGCAACCGCGCAAACACAGTTGGCGGCCTTGCAGCAGATCGGCCAAGCTGGCGGCCTTGGTGCTGTAATGCAATGCGCGAATGACATAGAGCCGCGCGAAATTACATGGCTATGGCCGGGACGTATTCCGCTTGGCCGTATATCCATGTTGGTAGGCCGACCCGGCGAAGGGAAGTCATTCCTGACCGCTTTCATGGCGTCCAGCATATCCAACGGCGGATATTGGCCGGATGGAACACACTGTCCGCCAGGTTACGTGATACTGGTGTCCGGCGAAGATGATCCTGCCGATACCATAAGGCCGCGATTGGATGCACACGGCGCGGATTGCTCCAAGATTTTCATTCTGAAAACCGTGGCGTATCGTGATTCCACCGGCCAGAAAAAAGAACGCGGCTTTACTCTTGCTGATATTGCACAGTTGGAACAGGCGTTGATAGACCATCCCGGCGTCAAGATAATTTTTATTGACCCGATTGGCTCATTCCTTGGCGGCAAGGTTGACGGCCACAGGGATAATGAGATTCGCGCGGTTTTGGCTCCACTGATGGCCTTGGCGGAGAAATATAATTGTGCGATTGTCATCGTTGCACACCGGCGGAAGTCCGCTGCCGCCAGTGCTGACGATATGGCTCTCGGCAGTATCGGCTTTGTTGGATTGTCCCGTGCCGTATGGCACCTTAGCCGCGACGAAAATAACCCGGAGCGCCGCCTACTCTTACCCGGCAAGATGAACCTTTGCCGCCAGCCTGACGGCTTGGCATTTTCAATCGGCGGGGAACCTGCCGCTATTCAATGGGAAGATGAACCCGTACAAATGTCTGCGGATGACCATCAGGCGGAGGTCAGCGGCATGACTATAAGGGGGCCGAAGCCAGAGGCGCGGAACACCGCCGAGGAATGGCTTTCGCGGTATCTTTTTGGCGGTTCAAAACGGGTGTCGGAAATCCGTGCCGAATCCTCCGCCGCTGGCCTGTCTTGGCGCACTGTTCAGCGAGCCGCCGATAGCCTCAACGTCGTCCGGGAAAGCGACTTTTCAACCAAGGAATACCGCTGGAGTCTGCCACCAAATTCAAGCGTGCCAAGTAGCGTGCCAAGTAGTTTGGATAACTTGGCACACGCAAACAATATGGCATCCTGTCATCCTATTGAAAACAAAGGGGAAAACACTCCCAAAGTAGTAGCGTGCCAAGTTCCTTACGTGTTAGGGGGAGCGCCGGAAACACCATTACCCGAACCGCCGGAAACACCCCCCGCCAAGGGACTGTTTGATACCCCAGCGGTTCCGCAAACTGGCCAACCAGCCGCGCCCGTCCCGGCGTCAACCTATATTCAAAACACCGATCAAGAGGATATGCTTTTATGAGCCTGACAATCACCAATTTTCTATCCGAATTGAAAGCTCTTGGCGTGGCCATTTCCGCCGTCGATGGGAACATAAAAATCCAAGGCAATTTGGCCGCCTTAACACCTGTACAAAAAGACTGGTTACGGCACCACAAGCCTGCTGTTTTGGCCATGCTCCAGATCGAGCAAAACCCGGTGCGCCGGTATGTATCCCTTGACGGCGAAGCGGAGGCGTTTTCTTCACACGTTTTGGATCCCGCTTATTGGCGGCCTATGACCTAACACAATCCACCGTAAGGCGAACCGCAAGCCTTTTAATTGCGGTTTAACACCCAAAGCCGGAATAACGGCAGATTGGACACACCCATGAAATCCTTAGAAGACACATACATTCGCTTGGCTCGCAAGCAAGCCGCCGGTCAACGGTTGATCCGCCGGGAAAAGCGGCTGTGGATTGCGGTCTGCGGCGAACTGGCCGCGATTGACACGCGCGGATTAACCCGGCGACAACAGTAATTGTCCGGTGTCGGTGGCGAGGCGGCTGCACAATGCCGCTGCCCGCCACTGCCGCCTGTTTAAAACGCCGCCGCCGGGCTTGGGGCCTTGTGCCGAACTGCTGGCGGATGATTCTTGGCCGCCTGGTGATTGCCGGGACAACATTCGGGAGCCTGTTTTTATGATTGCTGAAATTGAACCAAAAACCGAAACGGGACTAGTCCTGTTTTCGATTGATGATATTAAACCCGCGCCGGAAAATGACACACTGTATAGGCCGATTGATCCCGCCGACCCGGAAATTATTGCACTGGCTGAAAGCATCTGTGGCCTTGGCTTGTGGAACCGACAGGAGACGCCTTATACTGGCTGTAACCAAAAAGACCTAATTTCAAGAGGTGAACGATGAAATCATTAACCATCAACCCCCGGTGGCGAATCGCCTTGGTAATGGCGACCATACCGATTGGCATTGCGCTGGGTTCACAGAATCAGGTGCGGGCCATTGCGGCGGCCAGCGCACAATCCACAGCATGGCAAGCCGTTATCGCGGCGGACAAAGCTGAAATTTCCGCCCTTAACGCGGCCACCTCTGCCGCCATGAAAAAGGGCGACCCCAACGCCGTTGTCGCGGCGCAGCAACTTATCGTATCCGTCAGCGCCCGCTTGGCAAACGAAAAACGTTCGTCATCGTTCCCGCCGGGCTTCGAGCCAGCAACAAACACCACCGGCCTTGCCCAACCGGAGCTAAAACTGGAACTTGCACGCGACAAGGCGGTGGCCGACGCCATTATTTCCGCAGATCAGCGGAAAATTGCGAGCATAAATGCAAGCGTGGCGAAGGATATGAAAGCCGGTAAAGCCCAACTGGTCGTTGGCGATATGTCGCAACTTAAAACGGCACAATTCCAACTCGCACAGGACAAAGCCGCCGCCGCTATGTTGCTGCCGCGCGCGGTGCCGACGGGGGCTGTCAATCAGCCCTCTCCTCTTTTCCATCCCGGCGGCCTTCCGATTGGGGGCCAAACAGTGTCGCAGGAACAGGGCCACGCCGTAGGCGACGCGATTCCGGCAGACCAATGGCCGAAGATGTTGGCGGAAGCGATGAAGCCAGTGGAGTGGAACTCAGTGCCGGCGCTTGCTGCCGAGTTGTCAAGATACCAAACCAACCCAAAGAAAATTATCGGACACCGCGTGACCGCTTTCCTTAAAACCGATGCCGCTGGCAATCTTGTCATCGCCGGCAGTACTACCGCTACTGGCCATCTCTCACGGCAACTACGCATCCAGAGGCTTCGCCTGCGCAACCAGATCATCCAACACTTCACATTAATTCGTAAAGAGGCCCGGCTAAGGAAAAAAGCGGAATACCGATGGCAATTGGACATCCTGAAGCGGGAGGCCCCTAATGCGATGGGTTGGCAGGTAAACCAGTCTCTAATATTTGGCGAAAAAAGAGAGTGTTCTACGGTAACCGCGGCTGCGTACAAGATGCAGAGAACAGACTTGCGGCTAGTCGCCCTCGCGTTTCATGGCACGCAAAGCGGTGCCCAAATGGTTGCTCCGGCGGGAGGAAAGACTCCAAGCAGCGGAGCGGTATATGGCGTTGTTGTGGGAATATCATCCCAGAGCGTTTCCCGCGAAACGCCGCAGTTTTCGTTGCCATCGGGCCAGCAGTTGCGGTCGCAGGTTTATTTCCGACCCTTGCCGCAAACGGCCCCTCCCGCAGGATTTTTAGCCAATGTGCCCGCACTCAACGTCCCATCACAGCAGATTCCACCCTGTACAGCGTATACGGTAAAAATTCTCTACTGTGCCCGCAGCCCCCATTATTTTCAACCGAAAAAGGTAGTCGCTCTTCTGCCCATTACGGGATACGTTTTCAAGATGAAAAGCGGAACTAAAATGGAAGCAACG
This sequence comes from Planctomycetota bacterium, assembly GCA_021805985.1. GTDB lineage: Bacteria > Planctomycetota > Phycisphaerae > WQYP01 > WQYP01 > JAMDCX01. The sequence goes on from JAJZDN010000108.1 coordinate 8,315, forward strand.
ACCTACACTACTGGGGATTTTTATTACCATCTGAAATGGAATGGCATAAATTTGTCCGTGGCAAAAGACCTCGTAGTTAAGATAATACCGGTGCGGTAAACCTGAAGGCGTGATCGCACGGCAATCCCCGGCTTGGACAATCTATTCCGCTGCTCGCGTTGTCACGGCCAACAAGCCGCGCCGCGTGCCACCTATTCCATAAAATAATTTTGGATTGTGCTTGACAATGGTTATTCTTTGTGCTAACATAGAAATATGAAAATGGATTTTAAGAAACTGATTAGGGCGGAACTTGAACGCCAAGGCTTATCACAAAATGAACTTGTGCGCCGCACCGGGATAACCAAGTCCCGCGTATCGAATTTCTTGAACGGCAAGCGGGACATTCAAGGCAAGAATCTGCGAAAAATGTTTATGGCTTTGGATATTGAAGTTAAACCGGCGGATAAGCCGGAGAAAGAAAAGCGGTGATTTATGGCAAGCGTTTATCGACGTGGCAAAAGCTGGATTGCAAGTTACATGGGTGCGGATGGCCTTTGGCACAAAAAGAATTGCGGTTCTGAAAAGTCTGCCGCGCAGCAGATTGCCAACAAACTTTCAACGGAAGCTAAGCTGCGGTTAAGCGGGATCATTGACGCCAGCATGGATAGGTTCTCCGCTGCCGAGCGCCGCCCGCTGGCCGATCACCTCTCTGAATTCAAGGCGGATATTCTCGCCCGTGGTGGCACAGCGCTACACGCGGAAACAACCGGGCACCGTTGCACCGCCGCCATCGAAGCTGCCGGGATTGAGCGCATCGGAGAACTCACGCCAAGGGCCGTCAACGCAGCTATTTCAAAACTGGAAAGCCAAGGCGGCCTAAGTGCCGCATCCGTGGCACATTACCGCCGGGCCATCAAAATGTTTTCCCGCTGGCTCTGGCGTAATGGCCGTGTAGGCGAAGATGCCCTTGCGTCCCTGACAGTGAAAACCACAATCCAGCAATCCGAGCGCATCATCCGCCGCCGGGGCTTGAGCCGTGAAGAATTCACCGCGTTGATTACCCACACCAAGGCCGGGCCGGTGCGATGGAATTTGTCCGGCGTAGACCGCAGTATGCTTTACGCCTTGGCTGGTGGAAGCGGCTTAAGGGCCGCCGAGCTTCGGAGTTTAACGGCCAAGAGTTTTCGCCTTGAAGATAAACCGCCTTGCGTGGTGCTCAAGGCCGCGTACAGTAAACGACGCCGCGATGATGTTCAACCGTTGAGCGCATCATTGACCACCGAGTTAAAATTTTGGCTCGTAGGCAAGCCCGTAGATGCCGTGCTGTTTCCCGTGGCCAGAACCCACACCGGGGCGATGTTCCGCAGTGACCTGCGTTATGCCCGTGCTCTCCATTACAAAGCCATGGCAGCGGGCCAAGAGCGGCGGGAACTGCGCAAGGGAGATTTTCTCCGCACGGTTGATACCGATGGCCGTAAGCTGGATTTTCACGCCCTGCGGCACAGCTATGTAAGCTGGCTGGTGCAATCCGGTGCAAGCATTAAGACTTGCCAAGAGCTTGCCCGTCATTCAACGCCGATGCTTACCCTTGGCACCTACGCACACATGAGTCTGCACGATGCCAACCGGGCTATTGAGTCTCTACCAAGCCCAATGGAAAGCCCTGTAAGTGAATCCAAACGGCAGGTACTCTTACCCACCGGTACAGATAACTTATCTACAGAACTCCATGCGGGGGAATTAGGGGGGAAAACTGGGGGCAAAACGGTGCCTTTTCGTGCCGCCGCGTGCCACCAAGGATTGATGGGGAATTCCAAGGCCGCCCCGCAAGGAAAGCCGCGTCTAGTGCGGGAAAGCGTTGATTTTGTTGCGGATGCCGGAGGAGGGAATCGAACCCACACTCTCTTGCGAGAACTGGATTTTGAGTCCAGCGCGTCTGC
>JAJZDN010000109.1 GCA_021805985.1 Planctomycetota bacterium
AGAGAATCATTAATAAACGCCTTTACCAGGGGACGAAATATGTTGTCGTCCGCATCTTTCATCACGCCGCCCACGCGGTTCCAACTGGTGTGGAACCGGGAGCCGGTGACATATTCCATAATATCATACACCCGTTCGCGTTCATTGAATCCGAAGAGAAACGCGGTAAACCCGCCCAAGTCCAACGCGGCGGCTCCCACACACAGCAGATGGCTTTGAATGCGCGCCAATTCACCCAGAATCGTACGATAGACTTTACAGCGTGGCGTAGGTTCCACACCAAAAAGCGTCTCCACCGCACGGATCCATGTCATTTCGTTGCCCATGGGGGCTAGATAATCCATGCGATTGACGATGGTCATGTACTGATTGTAATCCAGTACTTCCGCATTTTTTTCAAAACCGCTGTGCAGGTAACCGATAATCGGAACGACTTTAACTACCCGCTCGCCATCAATTTCCATCACCAGACGGATCACGGTATGCGTGGCCGGATGCTGGGGGCCGAAATTCAGGGTCCAAAGGTTGGAATCATCAGAAAGTTGAGGGGTTGTCATGGGGTCATCCCTCAGCAGGGACGCTCCCTTTTCCATTGTGTATGGCATGTCCAAAACTCCAGCACAGCATCTGCCCTGCGCAGCGTTATTCGCGGGGCAAGGCCCGGGCGGCCCGCTACCGGCACCACCCCCTGACTTACTACCTTGTGATGTTATTCACAAACCCCGCCTTGAGCAAGCGAAGCAGAGTAAAACGGCTATTTTTTTGCCAACCTGAATGCAATCCACAACACACTGGGCGCCAATTATCCCAAAATCCCTTAGCTCAATGCGGAAGCGTTGAGTTTTCCTCGGAATGTGACCTGAAGGCACGATGCGCCACCCCCGTCGCGAACGGCACCATGCGTGCCGCATCAGAACGCGTCATGCTTCCCAGCGTGACGTATCGCCGGCTGGCCGCATGTTCGATAACCAGATGAACAGACTGCGGGTTGCGTCCGAGCTGATCGAAAATCAGAAGCGAGTTTTTTCCGGCTTTGAGCCAGCAGGATGGGATATATAAACCCATGGGCATATATGGATCAGGATAGCGCCCTAAGTTGTGGCCGTTGATCCACATGTATCCGCCATCCAGATCGCCCCACGCCACCCGCAGGACCAGGTGGACACCTGCGGTTCCGGGACGGCAAATAAAACTGGTACGATAAAAAGCGGGAACATCCGGCACATGGGATAATTTCTTCCATCGCCCTGACAGGTGATCCTGCCCGATGCCACCGCGCATGCGCCAATGCTCAATGTTTATCGGCTTGGGTTTGGAGCCGGCATGCGTCAGCAGAACGTGCCCCCAGATTCCCATGGAGGCAATGGAATTATATGGACCGATATATGTCCATAATTTAGGCCGTCCATCCGAAATCGCCAGCACCGCCAGAGTATTAACACCGGCGGACAAATTTACAGGAATCGACTTCTGCGAACCCGCCTCCACTAGCCGGCCGTTGATAAACACGTCCGCACTGTTATGCAGATGGGAAAATACCAGACGATACTTTCCGCCATGTGCCGTCGTGATCTTGGCACGATACCATTCGTGCAGTCCGGGATAATCTCCCACGCCCATCTGTACCGGATTTACACTGGCTATCCAGGACCTGTCATTGTATTGCGGCATGGCGGGCGCATCAGCTAACTGAAACTGCCAGGAACCTAAGGCCGGAGGCATCACGTTCCGCGAAGGTGAAGCGGCCCCGGCGGCCGGCGAAATCGTAATAGCCCGAGACGAATCACCAAAATAGACGCTGGCCGCATGGACCTTCCCGCCCAGCGGCGTCTGCGTATCAAGGAGAATTCTTCCATGGACCTCTGATGCCGAACCCACGTAATCCGGCCCGCAAACCAGCGCCGGGCGGCCGCTTATATTCACATACCAGGTATGGCGCATGGCGTGGCGGCTTTCCACGAAAATGCGCAGAATATTCTCAGGCGTTTTTATGGAGTAAATATCCGCTCCATGCGCCGGCACTTTTACGCGCAGGACCAGATGGGAGGGAACTTGTTGGGTAAATGCGGGAGATTTGGCAACGATCCCGGCGTTCACGTGAACGTGAAACAGCACCTCAGAACCGGGCGGCCCGTAGGCTACCATCGCGGTCGTGGAAGCCTGTTTGAAAATTCCAAGAATTCGGGCACAACTTAACCGCAGGGTAAAAATTTTATTGATGGCAAAGTTTGAAACCACCGCAAACAGATGTCCCCCCGCAATGGTTTGCCTGCAATGACCGGGCATTAACACACGCCGCGGCAGGTAGAACAGATTTTGAAAAAAAGTGATGGTGCCGTTGGGGCTTTTTCGCGCAAAGACGCGTACCCTTTTAACCGCCTTAAAGGCCACATGCCGCACATTGACGCTCGTTTCAAGAATCCGTTGGAAACTTCGTGCAAAATAGTTGGCGGTCTTATAGATGTAATATAGGGGCCGCAAATCACCGGCCTGTCCGATGGGGGCGCAAAAATCGTAACTGGGACCGACCGGCCCATTAACGAAATAGGATGGTGTGGTGCCCCCCACCGCCAGATAGGCGTCGTAGCCATTTCCGCCATAGGCAATAACCTGCCACATGGCCTGATGGGTCAGGCGGCTAAGCCAGGGCGGATGGGTGCGATATAAATTAAACCAACCGGTGTGCATCTCCGTGGTCAGCCACGGACAGGTGCGATTTCGGGTGCTCCAGGGGCCGGCCCCGGCCGCGTTGGTACCATGGTGCATGCCACTGAAAAACATCGGCACCTCAAGCCCCATGGCACGAGCTTTGGTATAAAGAAATTTGTAATAGGCATTGGGAATAACATTGCCCCAGCCTTGAGAATCTTCATTTTCCAACTGAACCATGATGACCGGCCCGCCATGATTGATCTGACCCGCGGCGACAATCGGAAGGAGTTTATTAAAATATCCATTGACGGCGTTAAGAAATGGCTTATCGCCTTCCCGCACGGCAAGACCGGGAATAAAGCGCAGCCACACCGGCCAGCCGCCTTGACTCCATTCGCCGTCGCAATATGGACCCACGCGCAGGATGGCGTACATGCCGAGTTTGTGCACCAGCGTAAGAAATGCCGCCAGATTATGGCGACCCTTAAAATTAAATTGTCCCTGCCGCGACTCTTGATAACTCCAGAAGATGTACGTTTCAACGGTATTAAATCCGGCACGTTTCATTTTCAACAGACGGCCGGCCCATAAAGCCCGCGGAACACGGGCATAGTGCATACTGCCCGATGCAATAAATACCCGCTTGCCATTGATGAGAAATCCTTGGCCATCAAAATTAATAAAGGATTTGGCGGCGGCGGTGGGCGGAAACATGCCGACATCTTCGGGGCCGAATGCGGCAATAGGCGACGCGATGATGCCAAGGGGGATCAGAGTCATTAACGCTAGTGCCCTGTATCCGCGGCACCGCCATCGCCCCATAAAAGCACAAAACTGGTAATACGCCGTTCGCAAGACTGGTGCTCCCGCTAAGAGTCTGCCCGAGTATCCGTCGGCATTGCGCTTAAACTTTATCCGGACAGTTCGCTGCTGTCACTGGGAGCTATGCAAAATTGCACGTCGCCGACAGGCGGACCGATCGATGACCAGATGTACCCCGGCTGGAGAATGCCCGCGCTCGTCAAAAACGATCAGTGAATTACTACCGGCTTTAAGCCAGCATGACGGTATATACAAACCCATGGGCATAATGGGATCCGCATATCGGCCTAAATTATGACCATTGATCCACATATATCCACCACCCAGCCCATCCCACGCGGCGCGTAGCACCAGATGCAGCCCGTTCTGGTTCGGCTGATAATTAAATGTTGCGCGATAAAATGTCGGCACACCGGCAGCGGCGGTAAAAGTGTTCCACCCACCGGCCGGGTCAACCGAACCGATACCGCCGTGCATGCGCCAGTTTTCAATTAAGCCGCCATTGGGCAACGCTGGACTCTGATCCCATTGACTTATGGAAACAGGCCCGAGCTTGATCATTTTTCTTGTGGGATTTTCAGTCAGTATTTCCAGGTTATTGGCGGAGGCACCGTTCCAGCCGCCACCCAGCACAATATGCAGCAATCCGTTTTCCGGTGCCAGCAGGGTCACGCGGCGACCATTGAGGAACACTGCCGAATTTGCGGGTAAATGCTGTAAGTTCAGAACCAGTCGCGCCGCGGATACCGCGGAAAACACCATTTGAATCGCCTGTGTTCCCGGTGGACATTCCAACTGCCGATGCTGGACGGCTACCTTTTTCCATGCTGGCTTAAATTGGCCTCCGCCGATAGCGGAAAGGCCTTGCGCATAGGTCTGATGAACCGGTGCCATGGACCAGGATTTTGTTTTCAGAAGCGACACGTGCGGTACACTTAGATGCAAAGCACCCCATAAGCCACGGGCGTTGACGATGTTGTAGGGGCCGATCCAACCCCAGTTTTTCGGACGGCCCTCATCCACGGTAAAAATCGCCAGGGCATTTGACCCCTGATTGAGGTGAAGATTAATCATCCGAGGCGCACCGGTTTGCACCAACTTGCCATTAACAAAAAATTCGCCGTAATTTTTTACAGGGTTCATGGTCATGATGAATCGGCCCGTGGCTGGTGCGATAATTCGCGTGCGATACCATTCATACGCTCCAGGATAATCATCAGCGCCCATGGGCTTGGGCCGACGCACGCGGAGCCATTTTTTATCATCATAGTTTACTTGTGCTGGCGCGGTCGCAACCCTCATTTGCCAACCCTGCAAGGACGGCGTTTGAGCTTTCAGAAATGTCGCAGTTTTCTTGGCCGCCGTGCCGGCGAAGGTAATGGGTGTTGCGGATGGGCCAAAAGCCAAAGCGGAATGAATCCGACTGCCCGGCCGATTTCGTATCTGCATGGTATAGCCGTTCGCCCCGGCGGTAATAGCACCGACATATTGCGGCCCGTAAAGCACCCACGGCGTTTTGCCGCGATTGATAAACCAGGTGCGCCGGGCTCCCGAGAGATTTTCCGCCAGAACCCGCAGCGTTTGCCCCTGGGTTTTCAGCGTATAGACCTTCGGAGGCCCCGCAGCATATTTGATGTTTAATGCCAGCGTAGCGGGTTTACCGGCAAGCCTGTGAAATGCGACAGCAATGGCCCCGGTGATCGGCGCGGTTGTCGTAACTTGTAACGCCCCTTGGGAACCGGTGGGACCAAACATGACCAGCGTGGTGGTTGAACCTTGTCGCAAAAACCCTAACGTCCGGCCATAAAGACGGCGAATGGTGATGAATTTGTTCAGCGGATAATTTAATACAATCGGTATAATTTCATTGGGTTTGATGGTCAGCGGCACGCCGCCGCGGGGTGTGGTCTGCAGCGGGGCATTATTGTAGTTGGTCATAAATGCCAGTGTGCCAAACGGACTTTGACGCGCATAGACGGCAGCGTGCGGAGCAAAGCCGCGGTATTGGGCGGTGGCGTTGTCGCTGTCTTCCAAAATCCGCTGAAAAGAACGGGCGAAATAATTGGCCGCTTTATAGGTGTAATAGAGAGCTCGCAAGTCTCCACCCTGACCAATCGGTGCGCCAAAATCATAGCTGGCACGCACCGTTGAGCAGTTCCAGTGAGAAAAATTTGTGCCTCCCACCGCCAGATAGGCGTCGTAGCCGTTGCCGCCAAACGCGATAACCTTCCACATCGCTACATGCGTTAGCTTAGCCGGCCCGAACCAGCCGCCGTTGGCCTGCGGAGCAGTACCATATTGCGTGAACCATCCGGTCCACATTTCCGTCGTGAACCACGGCGACGTGCGTGTTTTACTGCTCCAAGGCCCAACCCCGGCGGGACTAAAGCCATGGTGCATGCCGCTGAAAAACATCGGTACTTCAATGCCTTCCTGCCGCGCTTTGTGATACATAAATTTATAATATCTATTCGGCAACACCGCCCCCCACCCCTGCCGATCCTCATTTTCCATCTGCATCATAATCACCGGGCCGCCGTGATTAATTTGATTGGCCGCGACAATCGGCAGCAATTTATCGAAATATTTTCCCAGTTGCTTGATAAATGGCGGATTGTATTCGCGGATGCCCAAACCAGGGATAAAACGCAACCACACTGGAAGACCGCCGCTGTCCCACTCGCCGCAGTCATACGGCCCCACCCGCAATATGGCGTAGAAACCCATTTTTTTTACCAGTGTTAAAAATGCCTGCAGATTGTGCCGGCCCTTAAAATCAAAGTGCCCCTTGCGCGGTTCCTGAAAATTCCAGAAAACATAGGTTTCCACACAATTAAACCCAGCCCGTTTCATTTTCAGCAGGCGATTGGCCCACAGCGCCCGCGGCACACGTTCATATTGCAAGCTGCCCGAGGCAACGAAAACGCGTTTACCATGAATGATAAAACCTTTGCCATCAAAGTTGATAAAAGGTTTGGCGGCAGGCAACGGCGGAAACATGCCCGCGGTCGCTCGGGGAGCAGCCGTGCTAAGCAGTAGCACAAACAAACCAATCGCCGCCGTCGGAAGAAACGCCAAGGGGAATAAAACGATCCGTTTAATAGACTTAGTATAGCTCATTTGCCGCAGCCGCACTTTCAAAACACCAAAACCTGTAATACCAACGCGCCAAAGCGCCCAATGTTGCGAAAGATCAGTTTTTCCGAAATTCGCAAAAAACTGGTACGCCAAGAGTAAGCTCCCCACGTATCCGAAATAGGCGATGATAACAAACCGGCCCGCAGACGAATTCCCCAGGCCTTCATTATTTGGAAGGCCAAATTCCGTAGCCACTGCATAACGGCCATCGTTTGCGACACATATGTGACTGATGTCCTGCCCCTGCATACGGTGGCTTGAAAAAGCGCCCCGAACACTTTAGTCCCCCTCAACCCTTTGTTCCACTCCAGGGGGATATCGTGATCCTTAAGTAAACCGTATTGGCGTTAGCCTCAATAAGCCACCCGCCTTGACACCTCTACAGTTTAAATGGTGAACGCAACAGGTACACACGCGTATTACCAGCAATCAACAGACGCTTGCCACTTGGCGAGATATCCACATACCAAAGGGCTTCTTTGGCAATTACTGGAGACCGATACACAATTGCCATTCGGCTCAGGGCGATGATAACAAACCGGCCCGCAGACGAATTCCCCATGCCTTCATTATTTGGAAGGCCAAATTCCGTAGCCACTGCATAACGGCCATCACTTGTGACACATATGTGACTGATGTCCTGCCCCTGCATTTGCTGGCTTGAAAAAGCGCCCTGTTTATCGACAACCAAGGTCTTCACGGTCCTACCAGTCGCCGCATTCACCAGCACAACCATTGGACAATCCGTTCGGTGCGGGGCTGGGCCGGAGATTAAAAGTTCATGCCTTTTCCTACAGGCAGCCATAGCCTCGACATCAACTATGTTATTAACGTGCGTTGAATATCCTACATGGCTTGAGGCGACATCCCAATCCATGTAACAGGGATTTCGGCCCGTCCCATCGGCTTTCAACCAAAGCGCGGCCACCATCGGCAAAAGCGGCAAAGGTGCCATCGGCCAATGCTGTATAAGTCCATACTCCCAACACTGCCGGTTCCGTCGGGCGGGAACTTTTAGAACCGGCAGCAATACAGCATGACGCGCCAGCAGCAACACTTGCCACGCCGACAACAACCACTGCAAAATTGCGACGGATTCTGTCAAAGACGGGTAGACTGACATTCATTTAGCCGCTCCCCTTGTGCACTTTTTAAGGGTGATCAATGAACAAGCCATCGGAACTTCCAAATTTTTGATCCGTGGTCCGCGGGCCATGAAGATTGCGAACGTCCTCAGTTTCCCCGTCCCGCTGTAACCTGTAACCTGCGTCCAGCATCTCGCACTTAGCAGCGCAGCGATTCCGAAGCATTCTAACTCCTAACTCCCAACTCCTGAATACTCGTCCAACCCCTGTCCCCTGTAACCTCGGTGGTGTGCCGTTGTGGTGAAATTGTTCGCCCCGTGCAACCATGCGGTTTTCCGGATCACAATCCGCCTGATAATGGTATGGTCATTCTACCGCAAATCTCTGGTTTGCAAACCATCGGGCATTGCCCAAATCGAAAATGCCAGAATGTGCGCCAGAGATTCCACGCGATCCTATTCCCGCAGATTATCCTCCATCCGAAAATTCCGCAGAGGCGAGGTTGGTGAGTCGGATAGGACCAGCTTCCTCGAATGCGGGTTACAATCAACGTATTGAGTTCTGCATTTTCTCGCATTCCTTTGGCTAATGGTGAATGTCGCCTTCTTTTGCCCCGGCGAGGGTAATTCCGGCGGCCAGTTGACTGCAGATGTGGAGGGCCGCCGAATGCTTCAACGGCTCACGAAACCGGAGGAATATCTTGCCGCGCCAAATTCCTGCAGTGCTAAACAATGAAATCATCGCGTGTTCGCCACCGCCAGATCGCGCGGCTCCGACGAATGCGTAAACATAACCGTTAAAGAGGCGATCGCGGGCACACAAATTATCCCGCTTGGTGGCCAGCCACCGGTGATAACGCGATAAATATACGCCACGCTGCTTGGTAAAGTTAGGGGGCAGGGTGCCCGCAGGAAAATCTGTCAGGGTGTCGAGAAAGGTCGGAGTGGCGTTGCACGCCCGATCCATCCTCCGGAGGTCGTTCTCATTCGAAGTGGAGTTTTTTCTCAATTTTAGAGAGAACTCGGCTGCGGATTTTCCGGCACGGTGCATGGTGGGCTTCAGACGGTCCCGGCGTTGCGGCGCGATAACCGCCATGCAAAAGCTATCGCAAGTCCGTAATGTCCGAACGCGGTATTCCGGGAACGGGCTGCCTCCGTTGTCGGACCGGGCGCGCCAGCCAGCCGGAAGGCCGATAATCAGGCCGCGATAGCTCACGGCTCTGCATCTGGGATGGTATGCGATCAGCCGGTACCGAAGCTTCTCCCAAAGCTGGGGTGGAGAATCGAATACCACATATCCCAGCCATCGTTCCAACCAAGGAAACTGGCGACCGTAGGTCCGCACAAGCGAGGCGTATTGCGAGAAAACCACTGTGCGATCGCGGCGAGGTTGCGCTGCATAATCCCGACTAAGCTTAATGCTGGGCACCCTTGGCCATGCTCCGCCGGCCGAGGAAACGCACCCGCCCAAAAACAGCGATAAAATGCAAACTAACGGGCCGCCCACGCCGCAACGCCGCCGTAACTTGGATAGCTCGGCCGGCCCAAGCCCGCGGCCCGTCCCCGCCCTGCATTTGCCATGCCGGTGGAATGGCGAGAATAGCCTCCTGCGCGGGCGCACGGATATTCTCCTCCAGTTATCGCGATCCTGCGTGGTATTTTCTTTCGCCATTGCCAGCGCTCCACAGCCACCGGGGCCACATGGCCCGAACCTCGGAACCTTAGTTTCACTCGCCTACGTGCCGCTTACTTCTTGCCGGACAGCCTACCGGCATGTGGCGGGCCGGTGGGCTGGAGGCGCGGCCCCCCTGCTCCGGGAATTACTTTTTTCGGTCCGCCACGGGATTGGGCGTAGCTGAAATCCCACGCACAAGTCCCTCGCAAAGGTTCCGAGCTTCCGCGTGTTTCAGCGGCCCCGCGAATCGGATATGCAGCCGTCCTACAAAGGCCCCACCCGGGGCAAACAGGGAAATGACAGCTACCTCACGGCCTCCGGATAATCTGGCCCCGACGAACGCGTACACGTGGCCGTTAAAAATGCAATCCGTTGCAAGCCCCAGGGTGAACTCCTTCTCGTTCAGCCGGCGGATAACCTCCTGATACCATTTCCGACGTTACCACCACCCCTGCGGAGCGGCCTGTCGGAGCCAGGCGCAGCAGGGGTGCGGGTAACTCGGCGGCGCGAAATTGTAAGCCTGCTTCCGCCGGCGTTTTGGTA
>JAJZDN010000110.1 GCA_021805985.1 Planctomycetota bacterium
ATGGCTTTGCACTTTTGCGGTAATAGTCTCGATGCCAACCGCGAGCTATGTGGCTACCCCCACGTTCCTCCGCGTCCGAAGTTTATCCCGATGACCTGATTTATTCTTGGGATATCGGGATGATGAAACAACTTTTCGATTCACAAGGAGGAAACAGAGGTGGAGGGAGAATTTCAAGGAACAACGATGACTGAATGACACCTGTCCCCGCGCCCGGGTTGAGTCTGGAAGTTATACAAGACGGAAAAGCACCAACCGCAAAAGCGGCCGTGTTGGTTGTCAAGCGTTTTCTACCATTTTTTGTTGGTTCCATGGAATGTCCTTGCGAATCATGGCGTTAAGAATAGACAGCGGTTTTCGCATACAGGCGACGACGGCGATTTGGGGTGACTTACCGGCGTTATCCAGTCGTTCGGCAAAACCTTGATGACCGGGTTAAAACGGATGTCCGGAAAAGTCGGCAGCTCAGCGAAAACAAAAGCGTTCAAGTTCAGGCCGCCGTATAACCGCAGGTACTTCGTGCGCAAAGATTATGCACACCCGGAACGTACGCGGTAGATGCGGTTCACAGCACGGACACAACGGCACTGGAAAACCAATCTCTTTAACATCTCTTAGAGTGCAGAAGTTACAGACAGACACAGCGACTCCAGAAGGTCCTTGACACATGGCGGGCAATTATTTAGCATTTTTACGATGTTCGGAATTAACATCTTGGAACATTGGCCCGCCGAAGGAGACAAATATTGAAAAGTCAGGAGCGACCATTCGAATACCCTTTTACCCGCCGCAATTTTCTACGCGGGACAGCCGCTTTAGGCGCGATGGGTGTTGCGGGGACTCGACTGCCCATCAAGAAGCCTCTCAGTTGGAACGCCCGGCAACATGCGTCATCGATGCCTCAGCCGGGGGAGACAGGTTGGAGAGCCAAACAACCGCCCCTGAGTACACCGTGGACTCATCAGGTCTCGCCCGAAAACTGTCTGCCGGAATACCCGCGACCCCAGATGAGACGTGAACGGTGGTCCAATTTGAACGGGGTCTGGCAATTTGAGGCTTCAGACACGGGAGGCAAGCCTCCGATTGGCCGAGAACTCAAAGAACGGATACTCGTTCCCTTCCCCGTAGAGTCGGCCATCTCAGGGATTATGCGCCATCATGGGCGTATGTTCTACCGGCGCCGATTTATTGTCCCACGCAGTTGGAACATAAAGGCCGGGAACCCGGCCTCCCACCATCAGCGGTTACTCCTGCATTTTGATGCGGTCGACTTTGAAGCGCATGTCTGGGTGAACGGAACCCTGCTGGGAGTGCACAAAGGAGGGTATGATCGCTTCAGTTTTGATATCACCGACGCCCTGCGAACAAACCATGCGAACGGCCCCGAAGCGGAGCAGGAACTCGTCATACTAGTCTACGATCCAACGGAGAGAGGCACTCAGCCGCTTGGCAAGCAGCGTGTCAGCTCAATTGGCAATCCACGCAGCGCGCTTTGGTATACACCCACATCGGGCATCTGGCAGACCGTTTGGCTGGAGCCTGTTCCCGACGCATACATTGATCACATTGAGATGACTCCGCATCTGGCGGAACAGTCACTGGGCCTCGTTGTGCACGCTGTCAACGCCCACCATCATGTAATTGAAGTCGCGGCTTACGACGGAGGCCGCCCGGTGGCATCGGCCACCGGAGAGCCCAATCAGGATATCACGCTTCGAATTCCAAAGCCCAAACTCTGGTCGCCGGATTCTCCATTCCTCTACGATCTAACCGTCCGGCTTGCCGATCGCAATGCGCCGGGCGTTCGCGACGAAGGCGGAGCAGAAGCGACGCATGACAAAAGGAAGATGATTCATCCGCACGTCGACGAAATAAGAAGCTACTTCGGCATGCGATCCATCGAAATTTTATCTGTTCGAGGGAAGCCTCACATCACGCTCAATGGACAATTTATTTTCCAACTCAGCAACTTGCAACAGGGGTACTGGCCCGATGGAATTTATACGGCTGCTACCGATGAAGGTCTGAAGTTTGATCTTCAGCAGGCAAAACAGCTCGGATTTAACACAGTACGCAAGCACCAGAAAATTGAACCCGACCGTTGGTACTACCATGCCGACAGACTCGGCCTGCTTGTTTGGCAGGACATGCCGGCTACGGCACTAGGCCACCAACGGTTGACCGCCAATAAACCGGTGCCCTACCCGGGATCGCCCAAGCACCGTGAATACGAAATCGAGTTGCGCAGGATCATCACCCAGCAGCACAATCATCCGTCCATCGTGATGTGGATCCCATTCAACGAGGGCTGGGGAGAGTTCGACACGTCTTATATCGCCAACCTCGTAAAGAAATGGGATCCCAGCCGCCTGGTCGATCAGATGAGCGGATTCAATGTCTGCGGATGCGGATTGGGGAGCGGAGATGTGATTGATCGTCATAACTTGCGGGGAGTGTCGGCCGGTCCTCCACCGTTACCCAGAGGGCATGAAGCCGCGATCATCGGAGAATTCGGTGCCTATGGCTACAGCGTGCCTGATCACACATGGGACCCGAAACACTCTCACCCGCGTTTGAAAGTCTCTGGTGCCGAGGCTCTCACCCGGGACTATGTGGCGGCTATGCGACAGATCCGGGAATTTGCCCTCAAATCCGGCCTCAGTGGGGCAAACTATAATCTGTTTGCTGACGTTGAGCATCAGGTCAACGGGCTGTACACCTATGACCGCAGGGTATTCAAAGCTGACAAGTCGCGGGTCCGCGATGCCAACCTGGCGGTCATTGCTTCTGCCGCCGAACTGCTGAGGTAAGCCCATGGGTCCCGCTGGAAACAGGAAAAAAAACACAGTGAAAAGCAACCAAGCGCCCAATATTCTTTGGATTTGCACGGATCAGCAGCGATGGGACACCCTAGGCTGTTACGGCAACAAGGCGGTCAAAACACCAAACCTTGACCGGCTGGCCGCCCGTGGAGTGCTCTTCGAGAGTGCGTATTGCCAGAGCCCCGTGTGCACTCCAAGTCGCGCGAGTTTTTTAACCGGGCGTTACCCCCGAACCACGGGATGCCGACAAAACGGCCAGTCTATAGCCGCGCAGGAAACCTTGATCACCCGTCTCCTTGCGGATAACGGCTATGCCTGCGGCCTCTCTGGCAAATTGCACATCTCCGCATGCCATCCATCGGCCGCGCCGGTGATGGAACGCCGCATCGATGACGGATATACCGAATTTCACTGGTCCCACCACCCTGACCCGGACTGGCCGGCCAATGAATACACTCAGTGGTTGCGCCAGCACAATCTCAGCTACAAAAAGCAGCCTCACCCGGAATCAGCTTACGTGGATCGCGGTATGCCGGCGGAGCATCACCATACGAGATGGTGCGCTCGAAAAGCAGCCGACTTCGTCCAAGCATATGCTGGCTTTCATCGCCCATGGCTGTTCTCTGTTAATTTCTTTGATCCACATCACCCCTTCGACCCTCCGCCAGAATATCTGGAACGCTATGTTCACAAACTGGACGATATTCCGCTGCCCACTTACACCAGGGGCGAGTTAGAGAGCAAATCGCCCTTTCAACTCAAGGATCATCAAGGTGCATACGGTGGAGCTGCTGGATTACCCTTCGATCAGATGACAGACAAAGATCACCGCTTGGTGCGCGCAGCTTACTGGGCCATGTGTGATTTCATCGACGACCAGGTTGGCGTTATTCTTGACGCCTTGGACAGGACCGGACAAACCGAAAATACCATCGTCATTTTTATGTCTGACCATGGCGAAATGCTCGGTGACCACGGAATATACCTCAAGGGACCATATTTTTATGAACCGGCCATACATGTCCCATTGATCGTTTCATGGCCGGGCGGGATCGGCGGCGGACGCCGCATTCAATCACTCATCGAACTGGTGGACTTGGCACCCACGCTGCTTGACGCTGCGCATCTGCCTCCATCCCCTGCGATCCAGGGAAAATCCATGTGGCCGATGCTCACCGATTCACGTTATGAGGCCGCGCATCACGACGACGTGTACTGCGAATATTATAATGCGATGCCTTGGCACACAAACCCCAAGGCCTATGGAACGATGCTTCGCACAAACCGACATAAGATCGTAGTCACGCATGGCTTCGCCGGCGGAGAACTATATGATCTGGCACAGGATCCCGATGAGGTGCGAAATCTATGGGACGCCCCGGAGCACTCAGTCGTCCAGGCTCAACTGCTTAAACGCCTCTGTGATCGGATGGCGTGGACTGTAGACCCGATGCCTCACCGCGAGGCACCCTTTTAACGGCCGCGAAGACACAAAAAGAACCAACTCTGCCGCCGGTTGAACGCCATCCTCGGCAGCTTGGAGAACAAATCCGGAAACCATAGGCATAACCCCAGTTCCATCTCTGTACCGCGTCAACGGATCGCGATGCGCCTGATCCGATTCCAACCCCGTTGCCCACTCCGCCTGGGCGGCTACTTCCGATACGGCGGCAATAAAGTTCTAATTTCCCCGATGTCGCGCAGCGCCGCCGAAAACAAAGGGATTTCACCGGGCACTGCACTTGGACGGGGTCTCGGGGGCGAATCTACTGTTTTTCATCGAATAATGTTGCCATCTCAATTTGTTCAAGGCTGCGTTGCTTGGTCTCGGGCAGCAGGAGCAAAGCCCAGAAAAATGCGAGAACCCCCATTAAAGCGAATCCTATAAAAATGATTGATCCTCCGCGCTTGAACAATACCGGAAAGATCAGCCCCACGATCACGCTGGTAGCTTCAGCCATGAAAACGGCGATTCCCATCGCGGTTCCGCGAATACTCAAGGGGAACATCTCGCCAAGGACGATCCACACAATCCCGCCCCAGCTAAGCGCAAAACTTATCTGGAAGACCGCCAAACAGGCAATCGCCACGTATCCTGAGTGCGCTATATCCGGTGAAGCCCCAAACACGATGCCAAGTACGGCCATACTGAAAGCCATGGCCAAGGCACCAACCATCAGCGGGATTCTCCGCCCCATTCTGTCTACGATGAATGCCGCCATGATGATTGTCATCAGCAGACCGAGGGCTGAAAATCCCACGTTGGCCAATATAGCTGCCTGCACGCTAAAACCGATGGTGGTCAGCACTGCAGGGGCATAGTACGTGACCGCGTTTATGCCGATGAGTTGCTGCAATATTCCAAGGCCGCTACCCACGATGACGAGTTTTCGGAGTCGGGACGAACGCAAAGCGACGCGGAAGTCCGTTCGGATGTTTTCCTTCTGGAGCAGGTTCTTTATGCCATTGATTTCTTCATCAACTGATGACGCATCCCGAAAACGTGCGAGAACCGCTCTTGCAGCCACCTCATTGCCCGTTCTGACGAGCCATCGCGGACTTTCCGGCAAGAAAAAGGACCCTCCAAGCATGAGCAGAGCAGGCACCAGGCCGATCGCGAACATCCAGCGCCACGCACCATAGGGAGCCAGGACGGTTCCTACAATGCTCGAGCCGAGAACTCCAGCGTAGATCATTATTTGAAAGAGTCCCGTGAATGCTCCCCGTCCCGCAGCTGGTGCTATCTCCGCGATGTAGATGGGGATAATGACGGTAGCAATTCCCACGGCGACCCCGAGAACCAGCCGGGAAGAAATGAGCACCGCAACATCGGGTGCCAGCGCAGCACCTAGAATCCCCAGACTGAAGATAAGGGCCGCTGCCGCGATTACTCTTTTCCTGCCAACGATGTCGGCAACGGGGCCGACGGCCAACGCGCCGAAGATGGAACCGAGCAAGGCCGCGCTTACGACGGCACCGGTAATCACGGGACTCAAGTGGAGGTCCGGCACCGCAAAAAGAAGCGCCGCAGCCACGACTCCCAACTCGTAGCCACGGACTCCGCCTCCCAAGGATCCCATGAGGTAACCTAGCGCGTTAATACCTGTCCGTTTCAAATTCAGATAACCTTGCCTCGCTGACTCGTCATACCAAAGTACGAGATACTATCAAAAGTTGCGGACGGTGTAAAAGAGGCGGTGTTATTCAAGAATTGTCATTTGGTGTTCCTTTTATCCGTAAGCCGCCTCGGATAATAATATGATGGAAACCACGAACTTTTAAAATGGGGTTTGCGGCGACGCTCTGGCCGGGGCGATTGCGCATTGAAGCGGAAGCGCGGGTCGCGGCGCGTTCTGATCAGGCAGACGCCAGGGCTATGGTCAGGCGGTTGGCAATGGTTATCCACCGAAGCGAAGGGGCATAACCGGAAGGGAATGCCGATCCGGCAGGCCCAGATAGATTGAACCGGCGATTAGCGCTGCAGCCAGGCTGGTGATGACATCAGCATCAACATCAACTCGCACACGGCCAGTTTACTTGCGTTTTTCGTCATGTAATGTTAAACAGTGCACAATATGATGTAAATGGCCGAGATACATGTCGCCATGGGATAACCGTGACATCGAACGAAGGTAGTTTCATTTATGAAGATCATGCCAGTAACATTGCATCGGCGGCCTCTGCATACAAGCCCATTGTGCTCTACGGTGGTCGGGCTTTTGGTGGCTGGTGTTATTCTGTCCACGGTCGCAGCATCGGCAGCGGTGCGTGATTTGCCGCGCATGCCCGCCCAGAAGCGCAACAGCTACTACGCCTGCAACCGTGCACCCTTGCTGCCGGAAGCCGTACTGCGATTGCCATACGGTGCCGTTCATGTCCACGGTTGGATTCACCACATGTTGGTGATCGAATCGCACGGTATGGAAGGCCGCATGGACGAGGTAAAGAACGGTCACGATGTGGTTGATGGTCCCGCGGACAAGTGCGACTACGACAAGACGGCATGGACTCATCGCGGCTCCATGAGCGCCAATGGCTGGGAGGGAGTGCCGTACTGGCTGCGTGGGTATGTTCCCATGGCTTATCTGCTTCGGAACAAGCGGATGATGGCCGACGCCACGCATTGGATACATGGCATTATGTCTACACAATTGCCGGATGGTTATTTCGGGCCATTGCACCTTAAGACGGCGCACAACGGACTGCCGAAGCTGTGGCCGAACCAGATCATGCTGGAGGTATTGCAGGCATACTATACCGATACGGGCGACAGGCGGGTATTGACGCTGGAGACCCGCTATTTTCATTATCTTGCCGCGCTTCCCCCCAAGGTGTTCAGTTGGGGTTGGGGGAGGTGGCGATGGAGCGAGGGGATTCATGCTATTTACTGGCTTTACAACCGAACCGGAGACAAGTCTCTGCTGAAACTTGTGAAAGTTATCAATGCGCACAGTGCCAACTGGACGGCGGGTATTGCCTCATATCACGGGGTAAACTTTGGCGAGGGTTTTCGTGAACCAGCGGAATATTATGAACTTTCTCATAATCCGCGTGACCTGCAGGCCACGCGGAACGACTGGAAAATTATGTTCGGACTGTACGGTCAGGTTGCGGGTGGTGGCTATGGTGCCGATGAAAATGCCCGCTTTGGCTATTTTGGTGCACGGCAGGGCATTGAAACCTGCGCCATTGTGGAAAATATGCTCAGTGATGAAATTCTGACCGGTATCGCAGGAAACCCCTCTTGGGCCGATCGCTGCGACCGCTTGGCCATGAATATGCTGCCCGCGGCCGCCA
This sequence comes from Planctomycetota bacterium, assembly GCA_021805985.1. Taxonomy (GTDB): domain Bacteria; phylum Planctomycetota; class Phycisphaerae; order WQYP01; family WQYP01; genus JAMDCX01. The sequence goes on from JAJZDN010000110.1 coordinate 7,620, forward strand.
CTGCCAATATGAAAGCGCTGCACTATCTCACCGCGCCGAATCAGATTCAGCTTGATCCCGGCAATAAGCACCCGGACATTGACGACAGCGGCACGATGTTTTCCTACAGCGCCGGTCCGGTTTATCACTGCTGCGAACACAACTTCAGCCAAGGTTGGCCGTTTTACAATGAAAGCGTATGGCTGGCCACCAGTGACAACGGCTTGTTGGCGAATTTCTACGGCGATTCCACCGTGACGGCGAAGGTGGGTGACGGGAGGAAGGTGCATATTGTCGAGACCACCCGATATCCTTTCGGTCAGAGCGCCCGGTTTGTACTTACCAGCAGCCACAGAATTAAATTCCCGCTTTATCTCCGGGTGCCGGACTGGTGTCAGGGCGCATGTGTCAGGATTAACGGCAAACCGGCATCCGTTAAAGCAACACCGTGTTCCTACATTCGCATTAACCGTGCATGGCATAACGGGGACAGCGTAAGTCTGATCCTGCCGATGCACGTAACCGTTCATCGTTGGACGACCAACCCGCAGGCCCGCAATGCGGTTTCCATCAGCTACGGCCCCCTGGCATTTTCGTTGAGGATAAAGCAACGGTGGAAGGTTTATCCTGGTGTTTCACTATTACCCCACTGGGCGGTTTACCCGGCTTCACCATGGAATTATGGATTAATATTGAATTCGCAAAATCCGGCACACTCGTTTACGGTGGTACGCAAGGCCGGCCCGGTGCCATTGCAGCCTTGGACACAGAAGACGGTACCCATTGAGCTGCGCGTAAAGGCCCGGCAGATTCCGGCCTGGAAAATTAACAAATATGGGATGATCGGCAAATTGCATGAAAGTCCGGTACTCTCCTCGCAGCCGGTAAAGACGGTCACGCTGATCCCGATGGGAGCGGCACGTCTGCGCGTATCGATGTTCCCCGTCATCGGTGCCGGACCGGATGCCCATCATTGGCGGCCGCACCACAGGTCGGTCGCGTCGGCATCCTGGTGCAACCACGGCGATTTGATACCGGCGATGATCGATGGCTTGACTCCAACGTCTTCAGCGGACATCGAAAATCTACCACGCTTTACATGGTGGCCTCATAAAGGCACCCGCGAATGGGCGCAACTGACATTTGCCAAAGTAAAAAACGTCTCCCAATGCCGCGTGTATTGGTTTGATGACAAGGCGGTTCATGGTAACTGCCGGACTCCGGAAAATTGGAAGCTCTATTATCGCCGCAGTGGACGTTGGATACCGGTTCATAACCTCGACCGGTATGGTACATCAATTAACACCTACAACATTGTGAGCTTTGCTCCGGTGACTACAGGGGCCTTGCGACTTGTGGTGCAGCTTGAGCCTCACTTTTCCGGCGGCGTCATGCAATGGAAGGTGAACTGATTCTGCGGTCACAGTTTGAATAGAGCCACGACAGAACCACCTTCCATGCTGAGCCTATGCGGTTGGGGCACGCAGATCGGCCGTTGGTAGCTGACCGATTAGTGCCTCAAGTCCCGATCTAAAGTTGCCACATTTTTGTTCACTGTTCGCATCCATTTTGGTTTCCATTGGGGGTGCCCGTGAGTGTGCCTGCGCGGCGCAGAGAGGAAATTCTAACCTTCGCCAAATAGCGGCCGATGAGCAAAACCTCAGGAACTATCTATAATGGGAACTCATGGTCGCGACACGTGAACAATTTGGCGGCGAAATGACGTGCGAGAAGCCAAGGCTTCCGCGCACCCCGCGATCGGCCCGCGAGCGGTTTTTACATTCCGGCCTGCGGAATTGACCTGTGTGTTGATCGCGCTGCATTCCCGCGTTGCTTCGCGTCCGAAGTTTATCCCGATGACCTGATTTATTCTTGTGATATCGGGATGTCTTCGTGGTGAAAATTCGTTACTGTCCGTTGAGCAAAGCGCAGCGCTTCCGCATTATTCTAACTCCCAACTCCTGACTCCCAGCTTCTCAACGCCCCCCTTCGCATCCGAAGTTTATCCCGATGACCTGGTTTATTCTTGTGATATCGGGATGCCTTTGTGTCTTGGTGGTGAAAAACCGTATCAATGATCAATGAGAAATGACCCCCGGTGCGGCGGCACACGGTGATTTGCGGAACCGGCATCCCGATGGCTTG
>JAJZDN010000111.1 GCA_021805985.1 Planctomycetota bacterium
CGTGGTGGTTGCCGCCATGATTGTTCCTCCTTGAAAAATTGACATTAATCCCAAGCCACGTCCTGTGGATTGGTGCCTTCCTATTTTACACACATTCACCCTTTGGCAGAAACTGTCACAGGCCCCAAACGGGTTAAGGGCCAAAATTAGCGCCAAACCATTTACATCCGCTCGAAGGTCAAAAAAATATAATGCTGCAGCTTTCCGGACGGCATGGTGTGTATATGCGAGGTCTCTTCAACCACGCGAAAAGCGGGGCTGAATTCAGCCGCCAGACTTGGCGCGTCATACCGGCAGACATCCAGCCCGCTACACCGTGGGGGCGCATCAAGGGCGACTGTGCCGATAATCAGATAGCCGCCTGTGGGCAGAGTTAGGGTCGCTAGTTCGACGTAACGCTTCCTATCCGCTGGATTCAATAAAAAGTGGAAGACCGCACGGTCATGCCAAATATCGAACTGCCCGAGAGTCTCAACTTCCGTAATATCCGCGACGATCCATTCGATATGTCCCGCTCGCTCCGTCAGCCGAGCTTTGGCCCTGGTGATGGCCGCCGTAGAAATATCCAGCACGGCGATCTTTTCATAGCCGTGATCCAGAAGTTTTTCCGGAAGTCGGGATGTTCCGCCGCCAATGTCAATAACGCTTCCCCGACTCGGCGAGACTTTTTCAATAAGACTAAAGGAGACTTCCGGATCAGCCTGGTACCAACCGACCTCGGTATCCTTATTTTTGGTGTAAACGGTTTCCCAATGTTCTTTCCGATTCATTCCTATTTCTCCGGCGCTTGTCTGGACAATACTACGGCTTAATCGCCAAAAGAGTTACCCTTCGGTCGCAGTGTCGGTGTGGTACCCTGTCCAGCCAGCCAGCTTGACGCGTTTAAACCACGCCGCGCTCATCAACTCGATATCATGGCATTTCCTCCAAGTCAAGGGGCCGCGCCGGCGGGGGACTTCACTTGATCCTTCAAGTCGTCCGTCATGCGCTGCAGGATGTTCTGCGCGACGGACTTCCGGGCTTCGGGATCCAGTCCGGAAAACAGCGCACCGACGCAACGCGGCATCATGTCCTGCATAAACCTGATCCGGTCCTCTGTGCACATCTCTTTAAACATGTTATCCATCATGGTTTGCATCATCTTTGGCATGTCCTCGGGCTTCATCATGCCGGACATCATCTTCCCCATCATGTCCTGCATAAACCTGATCCGGTCCCCTGTGCCCATCTCTTTAAACATGTTATCCATCATGGTTTGCATCATCTTTGGCATGTCCTCGGGCTTCATCATGCCGGACATCATCTTCCCCATCATGTTCTGCATACCTTCCATCATACGAATCTCCTTTGATTAAATAGCGCCTGTTCTCGCAAAAATTGCTTTGCCTGTACTATACGGTTTGACCGCCCTGAAGGATCGATGGACAAAGTCCGTCGCAAGTGGCCAGATATTTGAGCACGAGCGGAATGCAGGCCATGGTCGTCCCGCCGCCCATCGCGATGGCGACGCCGCACGCCTCCAAAATTTCGGCCTTGGTCGCGCCCGCCGCCAAAGCCTTCTCCAGATGCACAAGAATGCACGGCTCGCAATGGGTTGCCAGGGCGATGCCCAGAACGATGAATTCCTTCGCCTTTGTGGTCAGCGCGCCATCCGCCAGTGAGGCTTGGAATAATCCGTCCAAGTGCGCCATCACATCGGGCAGTTCGGCGTTCAAGTTGCCTTTGTCGCGCTTAAATTCAGTGAGCGCTTCCTTCGGCGTCTGCATAATCTAGCCCTTTTCTCCGGGTCAGTTCTCAGCATTACTTTTTGAGATCACATCGCCATGGGCCACGGATTTTTTCGGGGCCCCGGCCACCGCTGGAGGCGTTTCGTTGTGCGCTCGGCGGATCCAGCGCGTGGCCAGCAATACCAGAACGCCGGCACCCAGAAGAATTCCCGACCAGACCATCGCCCAGTGTTCCGGTACCCATGGCAGACCAACGGCACGGCCCCAATATCCCAGCAGCACATACTCGAACGCGAGGTAGCCACCGATGGCAAACAGCAGCGCCAGCAGGGCGGCGTTAAGAATGCGATTGCGCTGTCGCCGCGCCGCATCAAGCGTGCAGATACCGCGCCGGCGGAAATAGACCACAAGCGCCGCCGCCAGAAGCAGCAGCCCGACGCTGCGGAACACCCATATATATTTTCCGCTCAACGTGTTGTCTACGCTGACAGCGGTTGAGATAGAGGCCAGCCCGAACAGCACCAATGCCAGCGGCGTGATGCAACAGAGGCATCCCGTGGCGATGGCCAGCGCCGAACCGAGAAAAATTCCCCGGCGGGCCTTTTGCGGATTGTCGCGCACTACTTCTTCCTTCAAACGCGGCGCATTGTCTGTCTTCATGATGTTGCTCCTTTGGGTTTAGCGATTCTGGCCTGTAGTCAGCTCGGCTAACCGCCTTGGCCGACCTCTCAATTGCCGGCCCCGCCCGTTACGCGGAATTTCCGCGGCGGTTTCGCCGCGGAGCCTCCTGGCGGCGCGCCGAACCTGCTCCGGCGAAGGCCTAACCACCGCGTAGCCATCCGCCGGAAGGCCGGCGAGCAACTTCGCCAAGCCCGGACGGGCGAGGTAGTAGCAGCGGAGTTTACCGTCTTCGTAATAGTCCACGATCCGGTGGGCGCGGAGGGCCATAAGATGTTGGGACACATTGGCCTGCGGCTTTTCCAGCAACTCCTGGATATCCGTCACGCATCTGGGGCCCGTCACCAGCCGCTGGATGATGGCAAGGCGTACGGGATGTCCCAGCAGTCGCAACAGGCTGGCATGATCTCGGAATGTCAAAGGTGTGTGTTCCATAATCATATTCAAATATCCTAATGTGATAGGCCGCCCGATGTCAAGTCACCCGCACTCCCGCACGCCTTTCTTCATGTGAATCCTATTGAAGTTCCTTTTTCATTCGCTGATATTCCTCCTGGTTGATTTCGCCGCGGGCGTAGCGCCGATCCAGAATTTCCCGGGCGCTGTCGTCTTTGGGGTGTGGTCCTTGGCCGCCGCACATCGGCCCACCGCCACGAAATATAAACACCACCATCACGATCAGGAAAGTCAGAAATATCAAGGGAAATATCATCATCCACGGAAACCTATCCCAAGGCCCATTCATCCACATAATCAGGTTACCTCCGCAACGGCCAACGTCCGCACCAACATTATTATAGCCCTCTGAATGCCTCACCGTCGGACGGTGTTTTGCTGATTCAACGCAGTGCTAACGCACCGCCGCATGGATGTCCCGGATCACATCACGTTGGGTGTAGAGATCCCGGAGTATCTCCGGCGACAGTGGCCGGTGCGGAGATAAAATAGCCAAGTAGGGTAATGCCCTGCCGCCGAGTTTCAGCCATAACGCCTTGGGTACAGGACGATCGATGTCGGCGCTAAGCAGCACCGTGCCGGTTTGGGAATAAACATTGCGTACCGCCGGGGCATCCAACACCGTGGCTTTCACAAATTTGCAGTTAATACACCACGGCGCGCCGAAATCAATCACCACCGGATGCCCGGTTGCCAGCGCCGACTTCATCCGTCCCAACGTAACGGATTGCCATCGGTTCACCTGAAATGTGCGCGCATCCGTAGCGGCCGGCATCGTGGCATTGGCAACATCTCTGAGTCCTCCCATCCATCCCACGAATAACGCTCCCGCTATGATTCCAGCACTAATACATCCGGAACGAATCATCCATATTTTTCGGCCACTCATATTCACATCGGGCAATCGCCCCCACCCCCAGCAGACCAGCGCCAAAATCACCGCCAGCGCAAAGCCCGTGATAATCTGGGACCGATCATCCGTGCTCAACAGCAGATATACCGCGACCCCCACCATCACCAGTCCCAGTGCTTCCTTAAGCAATTCCGACCAGCGACCGGCGCGGGGAATTCGGTCCAGCCAAGCCGGAAACGCCGCCAGCAGAACATAAGGCCACGCCATGCCGATTCCGATAAGCACAAAGAATACCGCCACGATCCAGGTCGGTTGCACCAAAGCCCAGGTCAGCATAATACCCAGAAATGGAGCGCTGCACGATGACGCAAGTATGGTCGCCAGCAACCCCGTCCCAAACGCACCGGCCAAGCCGCCGCCGGAGGTGTCTATCGCGGTCAATGCGCGCGGCGGTTGCACGGTCCACACGCCCAGCATAGACAACGCCAGCGCCAAGACCACAAGCGCGATCGTTATCAGAAACCACGGATGCTGATACTGCATCCCATAAGTCAATGTCTGCCCGGTGACGGCCCGGTAAAGCCCCATCGCCAATGCCAGCATTACAAAAAGCGACACAATCCCAGCCGCGAACACCCCGGCATGCAGCACTGCACGCGAACGTGATCCGTGTGCCTGCTGCACCATCGCCAGAACTTTCAGTGGAATCACCGGCAAAACACATGGCATAACATTAAGAATCAGCCCCCCGAGCAATGCAAAAATAATCAGCCGCCATATCGGCTCGTTCGGCTGTGATACCTGGTAGTGCAGAGCGTTGATTCGGCTAAGTTCCCCGGTGACGGCGGAGCCTCCGCCGGTGGAGATCCCCGTCACGGCACCGCTTATCGGCCCGCGAGCTACCGGTACAGCCCGGAGCGTCCTGGTTGCCGATGTTGCGGACAATGCCGCATGGGCACCGATAATTCGCAAGAGCGTGCGGAGCCGCAGGGTCTGTGGCACCAGACAGGATTGATCGTTGCAAGCCTGAAACGTAAGCTGTGCGGTAATTGTTCGCCGGCCCCCAGCCGCCGTGCCAAGCACCTTAAACGGAATGGTAATATCGAACCGGCCTTCATAGACCGACAACTTTCCCAGCTTGGTAACCTGCGTGGGCACGGGGATGGTTATCGCTGCCGGGTAATGCACAACTCCAAAAACCAGCCCCTTCGAGGGCAAGAGTTTTACGGAGGCTGGAATGAGAAAACTCTCCAGAGGATGGTGGCTTTGAATGTGGTAACCGACAGCCACCGCCAGATGGATAACAACCACACCATGCCCCAGCGCGGCAATCTTCTCCGGTCGAGCCTCAATGGAAGCTGTTACCACATGCGGTGCCGAGAATCCATCGCCCATCGTCTGGGCCTGAACGTAAAAGTTCGGCAACGCCACTGCCAGCAGCATGGCGACCACACCAAGAGCCACAACTACGGGCGGCGTCCACTGGAAACGCGCCCGGAGATCAAAATGGTTATTACTTTCCAGCACTGAACCTCGCATTATTTTTCGGGGATACTTGGCACCCTGTCCATCGCGAAACGGTCAGGAGCTACCGTCGCCCTTTTGAATCAGCTTCCGTACGTCGGCATCCAACTTTCGCACATCGGCCGCAAGCTGCTTGGAGGAGCTTCCGACGATGGTATATTTCAATATTCCTCGGCGATCAATGACACATTGCGCCGGAAATGCGCTGACACCCAGCTTTTGAGCCAGCGCCGCGTTGCCGGCACCTTTATCAAAAATCTCCGGCCACGCGGCCTTGGGATTTGCCTTAAGATAAGGCTTCACCGCGGCGGCGGTATCGCTTAGCGGCACCCCAACAATTTCAAGGCCCCGACTGTGGTATTTGCGGTAGAGTTTCTCAATGCCCGGCATTTCTGCCCGGCACCATGGGCACCAAGTGGCCCAGAAATCGATCACAACTACTTTGCCTTTCCACGTCGCGGTATTGAGGTGTCCCCCATTCAGCAGTGCGCCGCTGATCACAACGGGCTTGCCCTGAATAGAACCGGCTCCGCCCGGTTGCTTGGCCACATTGCACGCGGCGTGTTTCATCATCGCGGGCTTGACCGATCGGCCAGAAGGTGTGGCCGCGCGTCCAACGGCAAGGCCCTGTTGCAGGACCAGTATTACGACTGCCAATAAGGCCACAGTGCCGGGTGTTGCACCTATATCTGATCTGAACTTTTTCTTTGCGTCAGGCATAACGTAAACTCCTTTGAAAATATGGGTGGTTTAGTTTTCCAACATCACTTCAAGTATTCTAATACTTGAATGTATCAGACGTCAATGCCATATCACACCAAATCGTTCAGTTTGGTACCGACCGGCCTTGGTATCTTTATTTTTGGTATAAACGGGTTCCCAATGTTCTTTGCGGTTCATAAGCTAATTACTCCAGATGTTCACAACCCTTTACATTAGTACGCACCAGCGGCGGGCAGGTTCAGAAAGGGTGAGCCGCACGTTCCGTCCAGGGCGAAGTTTCGGGCCCCAAGTGCCACCCGATAATTGATGGCGTCAGCACGCATCCGAGTCGTCGCCGGGGGCACTGGCTGCGTGTGAACAGCAACTTGGACCCGAGCAACAAGCGGCCGCGCCTCGGTGCGGATTACGGTTTCCCATGCGTCGTGAAAGCCAGTAATAACCGCCGCCGGTTGACAGCAGTGTTACCACGGCCATTAAAGGCTTGCCAACGCCCAGTGCTTTGGCCCCGAAAATACTTAAATAAACGGCCAACATCGGTGAGCCGCAGCAACCAATCAGGAAGCATCCGCCCACCATAAGTATTCCCATGAGAGAAACACTGCCTACCGCTCCCGCCGCCATTGCGGCTCTTCGCTGGTAAAAAAACTGCATTATTGCCCACGCCCCAAAAGCCGACGCCAGCGCATAGGAAAACCCCGTGAAGTAATCTCCCGCCTCCACATAGGCCCCAAAGCCCAGCCAAGTGTTATCAACAATGCCCACATTCGCCCAACCAGGGGCCGGCTCACTGCTGATCCGTCGAATGTACAGAGCATGAAATACAAATACCAGACCGAAAATCACCAGCGGAAGCCAACGTGCAATCCGTGTGATTGGTTTTGCGGTTGGGTTATTGCCAGGTACCTCAGTGGTCATTGTTTTGTTACCTTTTTTGCGATAAAGGCGTAGCCTTTCCTTCCTTTAACCAGCGTTCCTTCGACGCACACGGTTTGCTTGATTTTCGGTGCTGCGCCCTTCCACTGTACGGGAATTTTTGTCGGCTCATCCTTTGCCAGACATGCGAATCCTTCGCGACGGTACTCCCGCATATCCACCATGATAAATCCTTTTCCCGGCGTGACGATTCCGACCACGCCCGTGAGCACCAGACGCCCCAAATATTGCGCGGGATGGGAGGCCACGGCTCGGATTGTCGGGGAACGAGGAGCCGTCGCCGGAGGCACGCTTGAGAATACGACCCCGGCGGGCAGCATCGTCGAGAGCGGGAAAAACAGAGCGATAGCAAGGATAAGGTGTTTCATCGTTTGTGCTCCTTGCTTTCAGGTTTGCAACCGCAAGATGACGTCCTGGTGATTTGTTCATTGGCTTCCGGTGCCGCATCTTGCACATAGGGCTCTCCCGTACCCAGCGAAAGTTCCGCCCGCGCCAGCTCTCTACCCAGATAGGCGGCATGGTCCAGCCGGGAAATGAATTGCCGTTCTATTACAGGTATATAAATTTCGGCGGCCGATGTTCCTTCCACGATTACGTCTAAAACGCCGGTGTTCTGGTAGTGTTCAAGAGCAAGCCTGCGCTTCGGCCGATCCACATACACCACAAAATAGCCGGCGGGGTCGGATACCATTTTATCGGGTTTATACCCGGAAATTACCGGCACGCTCTGGGTGGATATCCACGGCGCAGCCGGGCCGGGCGAGCGTGCCTTGCACGCGCTGACAGCTTGGGAAATGGAGGTCAAGTCTGTTACGCCGATCAGGTCAACGACTTCAACGGTATGTCGGAAATGTTCCACCATATCCCGGCCGATGTTCCGCACGATCGGACGTTTCCCTTTTGCGCCTAAGATTCGGCCGCCCGCATCCAATCCGGATTGAGCCAATGCCAGCATAGACTGTCCCGGAAGGTGCCCGATTGTCTGACGGGAGTCGGGGCCGCAGAGGATCAGGAATCGGATATTGGCGTTGGTAACGACATTTTCAACGACCCTTTCTATGCCCAAATTCTCCGTGTACATAATGCCGACAATCGAGACGTCGGGCCAGTGTTGTGATGCGGTCTCGCCGGCAAGCTTTTCGTCGGTCAGCGTGCAGAGAGCAACCGGAGCATGAAATTGCAGCACTGAGTAAGATCCTGGAAGCGGCGGCCAGCCCGCGCGGGCGTCCACCTTTTCGTTGGGGCAGGCCTCATCGTTGATCTGCAACGCGTTCATGGCCAGAGGGGGAAAACAGACCTCGCACCCGAGACAGTCGTACTGCACCGGCACCAGTCGCTGACGCGCCTCCTCAATGACCACAGCCAAAGCGGTGGATCGCCGATCCATCGGAATCGCTTTCTCAATGGCGGCAAGCGAATGGTGTAAACACCCGCAGCGCCAGCATTTCTTGGCGTCGGCAGCTTCCTGCAGGCGGGCAACCGCCTCGGCTTCGCCCGGCTTCATAATGTCCAGGGAAACGTCCTTCATTCGTGGCTCCTGGCATCCTCGGCCAAACAAAGCCCTTGCTCCAGCAGGCTGATCACGCAGGGATCAACAATGCGGTAATGGATGGCCGTGCCATTCCGGCGCGTGCCGACAATACCGCGATCTGCCAGGCGCTGAAGCTGATTTGAGACCGCCTGTGGTTTCATCTCCACCTCGGCGGCAAGCTCATTAACACACAGCTCTTGGGCCCGCACCAAGGCGTGCAGCAACCGCAACCGCGTGTCATTACTGAGAATCCAGAACAGTTCACCCAATTCGTTAGCCTGCTCCACCGTCAGGAGCGGACGCTCCGAAATCGGCAGCTTTGGCGGGCACTTGGCAATCAATGGTCGCGGCATAACAAATCCTCATTTCACATTATTACACTATATCGTGTAATCGTGTTTTTGTCAAACGATGGAGACCGTACTATGCCACAATCCGTCGATTTCTTCGCAGCGTGCGCAGATTTTTTAGGCAGCTTTCATCAGTATTTCCGCGGTTGCCGAGCGTGCGACCATCAAACTGGTGATGATTTCACGCCCCCTGTCCGTCAGCACGTAGCGGTGGGTTTTTGGGACTTTTTTAATTAAACCGTGGGCGCGCAGTTGCCGCAGCTTCCGGGTGATCGCAGCACTGCGACGGCGTTGTTCTCGGGCATCTTCAGTTGGACGGTCATACAGATGGTTCCGCAAGTCGCGATTTCGGAATCCATTGATCGTGAATTCTCCACGGTTCACTGTCTCCAACAGCCGGGCGTCTTCTGTTTCCCATGGGTTAAGCCCCCGCACCGGACGCTTGCCATACCGAACGGGGCGACATATCGGCTCGGCGAGTTCCTTCAGCGGCTTGCCACATTTGGCAGATGCCAACGCATCGGCATAACGCTCGTTGGCCGCTTGCGACACCTCCGCCCGGCGACGCAGATCCGCCACACCCTTGCGAAGCTGCCGCCATCGCTTGTCCTCCGGTTTGGCTTCCGTGCCTCGGAACACTTTAAAGTCCCGTGATTGGGTAATGGTGGTTTCGATCCGCAGGACGCTGCCCTGTTTGTCATACATCTTGATGGAATTGCCATTGACGCTGTGTTTGATGCGTATACCCTCCGGACGTTCTTTCAGATCACTGACAATCTCCCCGGCGAAGGTGCCGAACCGGCCCGCAACCACCGGCACCTTCCGGCCCATAAACCGCATGATCTGAAAACTGTTGAGATTCTGCATCCCGTGGCGAATCAGAACCGGATACAGTTCACCAAGCAACGCCGGATTCT
>JAJZDN010000112.1 GCA_021805985.1 Planctomycetota bacterium
GGCTCCATCAATTCGCCCGGCGGCGATATCCTGCGGGCCGACCTCCCCCAATGTCGCAATCAGTGTGCGCCAGTTGCCAATTTCCGTGGCGAACCGGGCGATTTCCATGGCCACCTGTTCGCTGTATACACCGATCTCCCGCGATAAATATGCCACGCGCAGCTTGCAGCGGTTCGAGCGGCCTTTATGGACGCGGCCCGGCGGTTTGCCGGCGTGGCTTTTTTCTCGGCTTTTTGTCTTCATGTGCGGCATTGTAGTGGGAGATTCGATTCACGGCACGGAATTGCGCAAACGATAAATATTTTTGCGCTAACCATTCTTGTGTCGGATATCTCTGTGGCTATACTTGCACTGATTAGAGCCCGGTTAGGTCAGTGGCACAGGTATGAATTCGCCGTCCTGATTAGGGTATAGCTTTCAGGTTCACGCGTGTGCCCCGTTTTATCCGAGGGGCTGAAAAGAAAGGGAATGCAATATGATCGGTCACTCACCGTATCGCAGGAGAGATGGCTTCACACTCATTGAACTTCTAGTGGTGATATCCATCATCGCGTTGTTGATCGCGTTGTTGCTGCCAGCTCTTGCACGGGCTAAGGCGGCGGCGAATTCCGTGGCGTGCCTTTCAAACCTTCGACAAATCGGCCTGTTGGCTACGATGTACGCCCAAGAAAACGAGGGCGTGCTCCCAATCGGACAAATGGCCCCGCCCAGCTTTTCTTTTCCTGCGGGGCACCGAGGGAATCCCGCGAATACGCTCTATCCTACTGCCAATTTCTACGACTCAGGCGATGCCTACGCGACATGGTGGACGATATTGAATACCTACGTAGAGACAAATGTACCAATCGCGCAGGAGTACAATGAATACCTCTTGCCAAAGACTTATCCGGCGGGAGTGCTCGGTGGGGGTTCCGATACCGTAGTCACATCTCCCGTCTTCCGGGATCCGGCGGCGACCTTCACGGGAACTTGGCCCGTACAGGGGCAATGCGATTATCAAGCGAACGAGATGTTGTTTCCCCTTGAGATCAGCATGAAGGCTGCGGCGGTTGGCGATAACAATTGGCCTTACGAACAATATTACCGATTGGCCAATCTAGGGGGGCGCGGATCCAATGTAATTATGTTTACCGACGGTTTGCGAGATTCCTCGTTCGGCTCGTGCCAGCCGACGGACAAGTGGGGGGTGTTCGACGGGAACGGTATGGAGCCCAACCCCAGCGGTGAAACCTCGGTTTATTTCGGAACGAATCCCGCGATTGATCCCACACAAGGAATTATTCCCGGTCCTGACTATATGGGGTCTGATGTGGCATACAATGGGATGGGAACTTGGTCTAACACATACTGGTGTCGTTGGCGCCACGGCTACGGCAACGAACATCAGATGAACGTCGTCTTTGGCGACGATCACTGCGGTTCCTTTCAATATACCTCGAATGGCCCAGCCGTCGATCTTACCAACCCGCCCGTCAGCAACTGCCCCAAAGGAGATTGGCTGCCAACGGCTCCGGGTAGTGGAACCTAAATAGAGCGTTAATGGCGGATAGATTTGATCTATCCGACGGACTGAAACGATTGCGGTGAGAAATGGAGGTGAAGCTTGTAGCTGGCGTACTTATCCTAGCATGTAGACACAGTGCTCGCGCTAGAATACTGTCGGAGCGGTATGAAGGACTGATGATATTGTTCTCTCTTGACGGTACTGCGTAGTGCCGGGGAAGAGGGAGGAAAAGTGCCGAAATTAAGGCAACTTTTTAGGAGTGTGTTTATGGTGAAGAAAGCTTCAAATGTTCTGATGTTGTCCACGGGGGTGTCACTGATCGGCTTAATCGGGCTGGGTGTGCAGGCGTCGCAGGCAACGGTACTTGTTGATTCGCCCTTTAATTATACGGTCGGCTCGCCCCTTGATGGCCAGAGCAACGCCAGCGATGTCGGTTTTGGGAGTGGTACGTACGGGGGGGGGATATGGTTGGGTTATCCTGGCACCCCGACCGCTCCGTCGAACATCAACACCGTCGGTCCAACTCTGACCTATACAGATGCCAACGGCAATTCGCTGGCTGTATCGGGTAATTCTGCTTCAATAAATGTGAGTACCAGCCGTAGCGGTACTACCAATGAGGCCTCTTACCGAAACTTGGCCGGGGAAATTGGAAATAACGGGACAAGCTCGGCAAGTGGGTATGCCGTTACTCCACCGCAAACTTTGTGGATCAGTTTTATCGCCCAGGTGCCATCGTCTGAGGCCACGTCCGGCTATAATTTTGGTGGCGTTGAATTCGTTGACCAAGCAAACGGCAACAAGCAAGGATTATTTATTGGACAAACTGGAACTGTTCCAGTTTGGGGGCTATCGAATAACAACGGTAGTGTCTCTGCTAAAGTTACAGATCAGACATTTACGAACAAGGCCTTTCTGGTTGCTGAGGTTATCCTGGGAGGTGCATCATACAATAGTGTAGCCGGTGGGAGCGCCGTAATTAACCTTTGGCAAAATCCATTGCTGGGACCAACCGCACCGGCGGTGCCTGATGCTACGATTAACAACGGCGTCAACTTTCAATTCAACCAAATTGCAATGAATGCCGGTGCAACAATATCTTTTGGCGAAATTCGCGTCGGTACGACATGGGCGGATGTGGCACCGATTGCAACACCGGAGCCCGCTCCGGCGGCCTTGCTTGGCATTGCCGGCATCGCCAGTCTGCTTTTGTGCCGACGGAAACGTGTTAACACCGGCCAAATCGGCAATCCATGATCCTGAACGGCCTTCCCAACGCCAGCCACCCACATGCAAAGATGGGGTGGCTGGCTTGTTTTGTTCCTTGATTTTTTTCCCTAAATACATTGAGTTATACGGGCATGCGCATCACGTTACCTAGTTGCGCCGGGCTGGCGGCGAAATTTCAATCAGATATGTGCGGAAAATATTGTGCCGTGCTCACGCGGCTTGGACTCGCAATTCCTTGCGATTACGGACGTCCGAATCCCACCGTGGTGTACATCATCGTGGCGCTGCTGGCGTTCACCTTGCTGGGTGTCGTAAACACAGCCACCTGCGGCGCTCAATTGACTTCTGAACATTCCAAGGCCTCGGTTATTGATGGCCATGCTCGTTTCACTGTGATTACCCCGACCTTGATTCGAATGGAATATAGTCTGGACAACCGGTTTGTTAATAGCCGTTCCTATTTTGCGTGGCATCGCGGGATCAAGCCGCCCGATTTTCTGGTTAGAAAACATGGCGGTTCCCTGGTGATTAAAACGGCGCGAATGGAACTGACCTGGCGTGGCGGCGGTAGCGGGTTTACACCGCAAAACCTCTCAATTCGGTTTCGTGACGGAGCAAACAAATGGAAAACGTGGACTCCCGGAACCCTGCAAACTGGAAATCTTGGTGGGACTTTAAATTCGTTGGATGGCTGTAATGGTCCGGAACCTTTATCCAATGGTGTGCTTTCTCGTGATGGCTGGTTTCTATTCCCAGATAATACGAAATTGATCACCAACGGGGCGCATCCATGGATTCAACCTCGTCCAGCCTCTGAAGTTGCGGACTGGTATTTCTTCGGGTACGGGATCGACCGCTACCGAACCGCCCTGCGAGACTTGGCAATCATTAGTGGACATGTCCCGATTCCTCCCCGTTTCATGCTGGGGTCGTGGCGGTCGCGTTATCACAGTTTCACTGCGAAACAGTTTCGACAGTTCGTGGTTGAGTACGATGCGCACCAAATTCCTTTGGATGTAATGGTCATGGACATGGGGTGGCATACCACACCGCACTGGGGGTCTTATAACTGGAACAGGAAACTGATCCCGCATCCGCGAAAATTACTGGCGTGGTTGCACGGACAAGGATTGCATGTCACGTTAAACCTGCACCCTCAGAGTGGTGTGGGGCCATGGGATAGCCAATTCAAGGAATTCTGCCATCGTATGGCGCTTAGTCCCGCGGTCAGGCGGCGCGTTCCATTTGATCCCGCAAACCGAAATTCCATGCACAATTTTTACAAGCTCTTGCTTAATCCAATGGAAAAGCAAGGTGTCGACTTCTGGTGGTTAGATTGGGACTCACAGTACCTTGGATGGGTAAATGCGCTGGATTTTTGGAATATTGGGCGTCCCTCAACTGGGCGTCGTGGCGCTTCTTTCGGCCGCTGGGGCGGATGGGGAGATCAGCGCTATCCAATTTCCTTTTCCGGCGATACGAGATCGCGATGGAGGGTATTGCGGTTTGAGGTGCCATTTGTCGCTACGGGCGGAAATGTCGGCGCGGATTATTGGTCCAATGACGTAGGTGGTTTTGCAGTCTTCATTCCCAGCCCTGAGTTATACGCACGGTGGGTACAGTTTGGGGCGCTAAGTCCCATATTCCGCACCCATAGCGAGGGCGGATATGGCGAGCACCGCGTACCGTGGTATGACGGTAGGCGGACCTTGGCTTCGGCTCGGGTTGGATATGATCTTCGGTCCCGTCTTTTCCCGTATGTCTACACGTGCGCATATGATTGTTGGAAGGACTCCTTGCCGTTAGTGAGGCCTCTGTATTTGGGCCACCCGGCGGCAAAGGAGGCGTATACACACCCGGAGGAGTATCAGTTCGGTCCTAGTCTTCTGGTGTCGCCAATAGTTAGTCGCGGGGTGGGAAAAGCCTGGCTTGGCGCGACGGATATGTGGTTTCCGCGTGGAACGTGGTGGAACATTCTAACAAACGAGCGTGTTGATCGATCTGGAGATCGGCCTGTCCTGGCGTCTGCGGATGAAATCCCCATTTTTGCGAGGGGCGGCGTTCCGTTGCCCATGCAGCAATTCTCCCTTCGAATGACCGAGAAGCCGGCTAACCCATTGGTGGTTTGTGTTTATCCCGGACCCAATGGGAAATCTACACTCTATGAGGATGATGGCGTATCGCCGGATTACCTGCACGGAGCGTATGCGATAACCCGCCTTAAATATTGGAATCTCGGCACCAAAAGCGTTCGTGTCACCGTTGGTCCGACGGTAGGAAGCTATTCCGACCAGCCACGGACTCGAAGGGTTATCGTCAGGCTGCCGGTGACGACCGTTCCCAAGCAAGTACTCGTTGACGGCAAGGCCGTGGCCAAGTCAGTGACCGCTACACCCGGGTACTCCTACAATCCTGCTACCGTAACTACCGAGGTGCGTCTGCCAGACCGATCGATACGTAAAATGGTGGTTGTCACCGTTGAATTTTCCGCATCGCGGTCAGTCCAAGCGCTTCTGCCGAATGTGCTCAATCGGATTGCCGCAGTGCAGAGGGCGTTGGCGGGTGCCGGCCAGAAACGAATCGGATGGAAATTCAAACTTGATCGGTTGCTTTTTCGCCTCCAGACTTTGCGATCGACTGCGGCGCAGGTTTTCGGTCCTGCGACCGGCGTTACGGTTCGTTCTGATCTGGCACGGGCCACCGGAGAATTGGCCAGTATTCAGGGCAGCCTCGCGCAACACCAAAGCGCACAGTCGCAAGCCGCAGAGTTCGCACTTTCCAACATATTCCTAAGCGCGGCAAGAAAGCTACGCGACGCGGGCACCGGGGAATTGCCGCACAACCGACACCGTGACTACAAGACTTACGACGGTGTCAACAACATCGACCATTATCAGGCCGGATTGCTGCTGCATGCCCTTGTGCCGGCTGCGGCGGGGCAGACTCATCTTTTAGTCAATATTCCGGGTCTGGCACACCGTGATTTTACCTTGTCCAAGAGCCGACGATCTCATTATGTTTTTCTGCCCATTTTGCCGGCAAACGACCATCCGCTTTATAGTTTCTCTGGAAGGCTGGTGCTGCGAATCAACCCGCAGGTATCCGCCAATCGAAGCATTCGCTTTGACCGCTGGACGCTGGATCAGTGGCGTATTGTCGGTCCTTTTGCACCAGGAAAGGCCCCCAAACTAGGCAACACGCAGATCACTCCCGCGACCCTGGGCGAGTGTTTTGTCGGTAAGAGTGGAAAGCTCGTACCATGGATATCGGCACAGCGGGCCGTCCGGCATCCGACGCAGTACAGCCAGAAGCGGTGGATAAACGTTCGACGATTGTACCCGGTGAACGGTGCCAGCGCTTTGGCGGTAACTTGGATTCGAGCCTCCGCCCCTGTTACCTGCCAACTAAGCGAGCACCACGACGATGGGATGAGCCTTTGGGTGAACCAACGGCGGCTGATGAACATGCCCGCGGCCAGCAGCATGTCGGATCCAGCCGACATTATTCGGGTTCATCTCCATGCGGGGTGGAATCAATTTGTGGCGCAAACTGACCAGATTAAAGGGGCATGGGGATTTTCAATTCGGCTGAAGGTCCCCAATGGTGTTGTATTTGCTCAGTCTGCCCAACCGCCGGAACCGGGACGCGTAATCGGCAGCGTCACTACGCCGCCGCCTTCCTCGACGGAACATCCCATTGATCTAAGCAATGGTGTCGCTGATTGGGCGTATTTTGACTATTTTGCCCATCACCACGGTACCTTTGAGCAAAAGATGAAAGGTCCGCATTCGATCGATCCTTCGCGACTCGGATCAGGCCAACCGCCGCGCACGAGTACCGACAGTCATGATTATATCGGCTTTTCCGATGGGGCACCGAACCAGGCCCTCCATTGCTTACGGAGCTTCGCCTACGCAGGTGGCATTCACCGAACAATTGGATTCAGGCATACGCTCTTGGCCCCACACGAATGGGTGAGGGTTTATCTGACGAGCTTCGACGCAAAGGTTGATTTATCCGCACGGCTGGGCACCAAGGTCCTCTTTAGGAAGCGTGGTGTTGTATTGGGCGACTACTACGATCCGCAGAAGGACGGGGACGGCACCGGAAGCGGGCATGGCTACGCGGTGTTGAAGCTGGATGTGCACGGTGCTGTGGGTGACGTTCTGACAGTGCGAGCAAGTGTCGACTTAACAGGGGTTAAGCACCGGAAATACGCCAGCGTCGGCATCCAAGCGGCGGCGGTAGTGGCAAAACAGGGAGGAAAACGTGACAAGCATTGACCGGAGGCAGTTTCTTATTTATTCGGCTGTGACTGGAGCACTTGCGGCAGGTGTTGGCACGAATGCCGCCACGACCGAGCCAACGAAGGCACCGCGAGTCCGAGGCGTTGAGCCAGCCGGGTTGGGAAACGTAACCGAATACAGTATTGCTGGAGAAGCAATCACATGTTCTATTGGGGCCGGCCAGTTGATATGCCGTGTGCTTTCTCCGCAGCTTATCCGGGTTGATTACAACCGCCGCGGGAAAGCGGATCCCCCTACGCCAATCTTGGATTCCACCGCGCAGTGGCTGAACCGCACTGAGGTGTCCATCAGGCATGAGGCCGGTGCCATCTTAATTCAGACTCCTCACTTGCAACTCAGAATCGCGCTTAACCCATGCCGGGTGGAACTGCGTGATTCCGAAGGGAAAAGGATGCTGGCGGAACCGGACGCGGGCGGATTGTATATTGATCCGACGATTCCGCAGGCGGGCGGATTGCGGTTCTCCCACGCGCCGGGCGAGCACTTTTACGGCATCAAGGCGTACCCTTCCCTGGGGCCGGAGAGCCACGATACCTCATTACTACGTGGTGGCCGTGGTGGCCGTCCATGCGTTTACCAGTGTGATGCGAGTTGGGGCGGCGCGGGAGGGGCACCTTTCACATGGACGACGCGCGGCTATGGCTTATTGGTGGATTCCGACGGCGGCTTTTTCGCCATGGGTGATGATCGCTTGGATTTTTCCTACGGCTTCCCTGGGCATCCTGTTGAGACGGAAACCGAGCGGCAAAGTTCGAAAAAAAGTGTGTCAACGGCGGGCTACGCATGGCGAAAGAATGCCGCCTACCCTTGCGTTTACCCCCGCCGCAACAGCCTGACTTATTTTCTGATGGTTGGATCACCGGAGAATATTTTTCAATCTCTGACGGAGATTACCGGGCGGTCCAAGATGTTTCCCAGGTGGGCGGTTGGATTTACCAACAGCCAGTGGGGGATTGATCAGACCGAACTAATCGATGTTGTCAATGGTTATCGCGCCCGCAATATTCCGATCGACAATTTTGCCATTGATTTCGACTGGAAGGCCTGGGGTGAAAATAATTTCGGCGAATTCAGATGGAACGAGAAAAAATTCGCCGCCGCCCTGCTGCCGCCAACGGATCCGGAGAATTTGAAAAACATCATGGATCGCCGTCAAATAAAACTGACGGGCATCATGAAGCCACGCATCATCCGATGCACGGCACCAGGCAAGCTCATACCAATGACGGATCAGGCCCAGTCGGCGTTGAAGGCCGGTGTATGGTATCCGGGGAAGACTCGGATGGTCGACTACGTGGCCCAGCAATACGCTGTTCTTATTAACTTCAATATACCGGCGGGCCGGAAATGGTACTGGGAGCAAACCCGGCGGCACGGTGCAATGGACGGCGGCCTAAGCGGATTTTGGAATGATGAGGCCGATGGCTTCAATAATTTCTTTTTTATGCACATGCAGCAATCCTTATATGAAGGCCAGCGGGAGCGTTCTGACTCGCGGGTGTGGTCGCTGAACCGCAATTTTTATTTGGGTTCACAACGGTACGCCTATGGAACGTGGTCCGGTGATATCGCGCCGGGGTTTGTTTCCATGGCACACCAGGCGCTGCGAATGTTGTCGATGGTTTCGCTGGGGCAGGCCAAGTGGAGTATGGACGCGGGAAATTGGGGGCCACCTACGCCTGAAGCCTACGCTCGCTGGCTTCAGTTCGCCGCGTTGGTGCCGATTTGCCGTGTTCACGCACCTCATAAGGGTACGCGGCTTCAGCCTTGGCTATTTGGTCTTCCGGCGCAGGAGGTTGCAACTCACGCTATAAGGCTGCGCTACAGCTTTGCTCCGTACATTTACGCGCAGGAGCGAGCCCTATATGATTGCGGAGTGGGTATCGTGCGTCCAATGATGATGGCCTTTCCTGATGATCCGCAGTGTGTGGATGTTGTCGACCAGTGGATGTTCGGTCCATCATTGTTAGCCGCACCCGTCTTGGCTCCAACTGGTCGAAGCGAGAACGAAACCAGCACACGTAGCGTGTATTTACCAAAAGGGCGGTGGATAGATTTCTTTCGGGGGAACCAATATTCGGGAAACCGGAGAATCCAATACCGCCTCAACTCCAACACATGGACGGACCTGCCCCTATTTGTTCGGGCTGGCTCAATTATCCCAACTATGGCACCGGTCGCGTCACTCGGCAGTAATCCGCCGCAACTGGTTTACCTTGACATGTTCCCCGGCGACGCAGCGACTAATGCCACTATCTATGACGATGATGGTGAAAGTTACGCCTGCGAGCGTGGCATTTTCTCCCGTCAGATGGTGACAATGCGCGACGCCGCCCAGCGTTGTGAGATTAACCTTGGTGCGATCGCCGGAAACTACGATTCCACGATTCGCCATTTCGTAATCCGCGTACATGGTCGGGCCGGAACGAATGTAACGCTCAATGGTGAATCACTGAAATTTGAAAAGAACCCGGCCTCTATGGCCTGGTTGGACCGCGACTATGCATGGAGTGTGTCTCAGGGGGTATTTGGCGCTACGACGCTGGTGCGGGTGCCAGCACGGCTTAAAACCTCCCAAAACTTGGTTGTTCATCGATCTGGACAAAATATTAATCTTCCAACGGAAGAGACATTTCAGGCAGGAAATCTT
>JAJZDN010000113.1 GCA_021805985.1 Planctomycetota bacterium
GATCTTGTCATCCACAAAACCGTTGGGCAGATTGGCCAGGTCGATCACATAGTTATGCACCGTGCGGCCGAAATCGTCGGACTCCGGTTTTCCGCCCGGGCTGGCCAATGCGATCACGGAGACCTCCTTGGACGATGAAACCGGTAATCCCAAGGTTTCACCTTTCGGGGTCAGCACCGTGAACTCTTCACCGGCAAGCTCCTTACGGTGCCGAACGGTTCCGATGTCAATCTGGCTGGGATACCAAGTCAACTGGATCGGCGGATGCGTTGCTGTGATGTGCGCATGGATTACCACCCTGAGCGCCTGACCCGGATCATTGGTGAACTGGAACAGCACTTCGCGTTCAATGTTGCCGATGCCGATGACATCGCGTTTGAATTTTAGCGTGATCTTACCGGTTTTACCGGGTGCGATTTTGTGATCCGGCGTGTCAACCGACGCGCCGCGAAAACAGTAACAGGTCCCCCGTGCCGAGCTGATGCCGATTGGCTTTGGGAGCGTGTTCTTAAGCAGGAATGGAATATGCAGCATCCCCGGGCCGCTCGCTATTTCGCCGGCATTGAGGACAATCTGCTTTGAATCCAATGGATACACATGCGTGGCAGCCGGGGCCCCGCCGGGGCGGACGAACATCACCAGCCCGCTGAAGATCGGACCGAGCCGATTGTGCAGATCCGTCAGGCTTACCCAACCGATGCTGCCACCGATGTCGACCACGAATAATCCCTTCGCCCCACCGTCAAGGAGCACCATGTAGTGGCCGAAAATTCCCCGACCGATATCATTTTTTAGGAAAATGATCGCAAGAGATCTCCGCGGGTGCTTGGCAAGTTCGGTGGAGATATCCGTGAACCCAGCACCCTTGTATGCGGCTACGCGCATTCCCGCCTCGAGCAACGCCTGTTTGATCCGCAGCATGTCCACGGCCTGTTCCCAGTCGCCGCCAACATGGAGCTGTGAGGCCACCTGCGGCAAATTGCAGGGCTTGCGGAAGAACTTCAGGGCGAAGGCGGTAACGTTTACGCCACAGTTGGCTGCTATATCATTTCCACGCACCTCACCAGGCAACGTCGGCACGCTGCCGCTGGCGCAGCCGCCCGAAGTCGACCAACTCGGGATTGTCGCCCCAATAAGCAAAGCCATTACAAGCCAGAGCTTGGCTTGTGACGGGCACCCTGCCAAAAAACGCGGAATCGAACGTTTCACCGTTCGCGTAATCATTTTCCCCGTCCTTTCACAGCCGGTTGCGTCGCGACCTCCTTGCGGGCTGATGCCACGGCTTTCTCAATTGCACGCATTTGCTGCTGCGGCGTGCCGGCAATTTGAATTTCCTGGCCAGTGGATCCGTCCATTACCGTTGCGCCCCGGGGGAAATGCACAACGAAGGTGCTCGCACTGACTTTCGGATCATTTAGGTGTACTCGGGTGATATTCATGATCGCCTTCATAGCGGGTATTGTCCAGCTCAGCGAGGGGAGGTACGTAACGCCGACCACGCGCTTTGGATAATAAACGCCCGGGGCAGGTTGCCAGAACCGTTTCACGGTAATCGTATCCTCGGGCCGGGTTTCCCAGCTTGCCTTCAAACCGGGGTGCTTAGGTGGCACAGCGAAGAATTGCTGGTCCCCGACCACAGCGAAATTGCGATTAGGGTCGAGCCGGACCACATCCTTGGACTCCCACACGACGGTCAGCAGAACCGCCTGCCGGGAACCGTAGCCGGGGGTCAATTTCGCCGAGATAGCGGCACCGTGCGGCGGATGCTCCAAAAATTGCAGCAGCGTAGCATGGATGTATTGCCCGTGCTGCGGATCACGGCTGGCCCAATCGAACATCTCTGGAAGCCCCCAGATTGAGTAGCACCATCCGCTGTCCCAGGTGAGCCCCTGACCCATCCGTGGACAGTGACCGGAGATGGCCCCCGTGCGAGAGGCACGAGCCAGCCCCAGCCGCCCCGATTTTCCGTGGTAGGTAGTGCCCACGCGTCCGTTGTACGCCACGGAGTAAGTCATTTCACCCCATGAAAAGGAGCGCCGGGCAATTGGATTATATCCGCCGAAAATGCTGCGTACGTCAGCCCGAAAGATTCCTCCCGGACACCATACTGCGGTGAGTTGGGTGGTACCGGTTTCTTGAAGAGAACGTTTAGCCGGGTTCCACCCCCATGAAGTGCTCTTCGCCGTGACTTTCACATTGCGCAACACGTGTTCCTGCTGACGCAGCCCTGCTTCAATTCGCTGAAGCAGCGCGCTGGAACGCAACGGAGATACCGCCGGCCCCGCAGACGCGATATGCGGTATATATACTCCGGCAGCGGCCAGCGCTGTAACAAGCGGCCACGTTTTCAATTTTGACTTTGCCATGAAATACCTCGTTATTAAGACGTTCGCCTAATTCCTTCCAATACCATGTGCGCCCTGTTTCTGCACAGGTCCAGCGGCATACCTGAAGGGAAATCCGTTGATCCTCTTGGCCCCCGGTCAGAAACCATACCAGCATACGGAATATTGACCCGTTCCCATCCTCACTGCCCCTGGCTGAATGATACAGGTGTACCCCGCGGTCTGGCTAAAGTGGCAGTTGCCAAAATATACATAGGAGCAGTAGTTGTATGCCCTTAACCCGGTGCAACCGTTCACAACGGCGGGCGATCCACAGGTATTGTCTGTTTCCATCCCGTTGTAGTCGCTAACGCACGCCCCGTTATAGTTGCTCGGCCCGCACGGGGTGGTACCGGTTGCCGGATTGCAAGTACCAACCTGGGTGCAGAAATTGCCAACATAAAGGCCCAAACAGCCGCGCAGATCTGCGTTCGACGCCGGTTGCACCGCCTGTGCCGCGCCGGTTAACCCGATCACCAGCATCCCCCCGAGAATCAACCCCGCTAATTGTGACCTGTGCATAAAGCACCTCCCAAAAAAGAGAAATTCCTGGAGCGTAGCCGCCCTACGCGGTGCGGCTGTCACTTCATCCATTTTAAATTCATCGCCGCCATATCGGTGGCGGCACGGTTTACCATCCCGTTTCTCAATTCCACAACGGCCGGGGTGGTGGCGAACCACTCATGGCTTGCATCCAATGTTCCATGTATGGGTGCATCAGAATGAAATAAGCCCTTCGGTGCCACCACGTCCAAATCCGAGGGAACTCGGATAAATACCATACGCAGCGGATTGCCTTTCGCCTCCCATTGCGCTGCAGCACGCTCGTAAACGGGAATCGCCCTCTGGCATTGATGGCAATTTGCGTGATAAAACAACATCGCCCATTGGCCGTGGGCAAGCTTTCCGGCCAATGGCTTATCACTCTTTGTGGTCATGATGTGTGTCAGTACTGGCAGTTGCCGCCGGATCCATTTCTGTGGTTCCAGAATTACAATCTTTCCACCATCAGCGGAGAAGAGACCGTTGGGCGAAGCCGCCGGTTTGGGATGTAATATTGCAGCGCCGATCCCGCCGGCCAACCCAATCCCTGATGCCGCGGCCAATACCGGCCATTTGTGCTTTGACGGTCGCGACCATTTTTCCGTGTCCCTCGCTGGTTTGGCCAGATACGCCAGCGCCAGCACAATTGCTGCATCCAGAACAAACGTATACCATGGATTCACATGCACCTGTCCGAAGCACCCGCAATCAGCTTTGCCGGCAAGAGCTTCATATAAGACATAAGTGCCAAAAACGGCAAAACATACAATCGCCGCTCGCCGCGCCGCAGAGGGAAGGGTTCCGCTGACCAGCCAGAAACTTTCCATGTTGTCGTCGCCGACATCCAACCGCGTGTCGTATCCTGGTGCTAAACGTGTTTGAAAGTTGTAGTCTCGCAACACTTGGTCGGGCGTCTTGAATTTCAGGCCCTTCTTCCGTAATACATAGGCACGGAGTACCTGCTGAGGTTTTATCATGGATGGGAAAAATACCCTTATCAGTTGGTCCGCGCGCGGGTCGAATCGATAGATGGGAGATGGTCGTCCATCTGCCATGCTCATGTCCGTGGTGTTCTTGGCGTAAAGGAACGAAAGCGTCCCCACGAAGCTGCCACTAGCAAGTATGGCTCCGAGAACGGCAAGCGCTGCACACGCAGTCACACCGCAGCTTAGTATTGCCCGTTTGAGGTACGACACTTTCAGCGCCTCCATAGCCACCGAAACCACGCCCTACTTGACGGCGACGACCCGGCCGGCCCGCACGCCCCATCCAGCGTATCCCGGCGGCAATTTAACATTGGTTACGCTCCCGCTACGATGGCTGTAAAATAACACCTGTGAACTCCACCAATTGATGAAAGCGCAGACCTCGCCGTTCGGGGAGACACGGAAGGAAGGACTCAATACGCTGTTCGGAAACTTGAACGCCTTGTGCCAGAGCACTTTGTGCTGCAGCAGGTCGTAAATATAAAGCACGGAGCGCGTTGGTTTGGAACTTGGGCCGCCTTGCTCATTTGACCAGGCCAAGCAGGCCAACAAGGTTTTTTTTCCACGGTAGATAACATGCATGTTCACGATGCCGTGCGGTAACGACAGCGCGGGGAACAAACCACTGGACATGTTGGAGGTGGTAAGTCGTTGCAACTTCCCGGAGGCTCCCCACGCCACCAAGCCGTAGTCCCTCACAAAGACCAGCCCGCCTCGTTTGGGAACCAAGCCCGCGAGCCGGGAAAGTCGCCCCGTGGAAGCGGCGTACCGCCACGCATTTGTGCGTTCACCACAGCGTGGACAAAACAGAACCACGCCACGACGCGCCGGAATGGCCTTTAGGAGTGGGGCAGCACCCCTGGGGAGCGGAATCAAAATATTGCGGCTCATGGTACCAGTCTGAAGGTTCACGCGGGCTAGCCAATTGTCCGACGACGACAGTATCTGGGTACCGCCATGGTGAATAAACTCCCAAGCCTGGAAGTAAGCGGTATGATGGCCGAAGAGGGCCACCCCCTCAATAAGCCCTTCCATTGGTGGCGGGGGACGCAATTTCACAACGCTTAAATTCGAGGCTCCAAGGAGCCTTTCATTGCGCGTATCCCAAAGCGAGAACCGCAGCGAATGCGGATACCGGCGTGTGGCGGGAAAGACGCTTGCCACAACCGCCAGTCTGTTTCCAGCGACGCCATAGGAAAGTATCTGCCCTCCGAAATAGTGGACCCTTGGCGATACGGCAGTACCCTTGATCGCAACCAACCCCCAGCCTTTCGAGCCCCCGAGGAGCAGTTGGCACGAATGCGCGTATATGGCGTTGCTTGGCGTACCAACCAAGACAGAGAGCAGCGCTGTCGCCACGGATCGGGTGATATTCGTGATGTGTTTCATCGGTTATCTCCTGCACACAGGGTAAGGAAAATAGACAACATCGGTCGCAATTTCAGGGGTGCCACCCCTAACAGCCCTCTTTGTTGCAGTCGTCGCCCTCATATTGAGTGAAGTTACATCCCGCTGTGCAATCGGCGTCGGAAGCGTAGCCGGTCGAGCCACACGAGATGTTGGTGCAGATGTAGTACACTGGCGGTTGGCCCGGAGCCGGTTGTGCACACCACATCGGCCCACACGGTGTCGTGCCACTGCAGCCAGGCCTGGTAGCGGGTGGTTCGGCGGTGCTGCATTGGTCCGAATAGGTACAGCAATACCACTGCTGCGTCTTTGGATTTTCACAACATTGGACCCACCCGTGTCCTGGGTTGCTGGTGCCGCCACCGCAAGTGGGAGAGCAATAATACCCGTGCAGGCCACATTGCTCCCACGCGGGCGGTGGCTCGAACGCGTTGGCAGATGGCACCTCGTAGAGGCCAACTGTCGCGGCGACCGAAACGCCCGCTATGGCCATCACTCCTCTGGCGAGGCGCGAGAGAAACGCCCTGCGGCTGACGAAGCGGGAATGCCTTGATAATCCTGCTGCAATGATCTTATCCAACCTGCCTGAATTTCCCATCTTATTATCTCCTTTCAAGTCTGACTTTCATTTACCGCAGCGATCATCGGGTCCCCCGCAACATTCTCGGCAATCACGGTTTTGCCGCCACGCGCAGGCTCGCCCGGAACGTGACGCCAACGGACTTCGGTGCGGTTAAAGCGCAGCGATTGAAAGAGCACGGCCCGCACAACTCCACGGAGTTCGGGGGCCAGCGCACTGCAAGTGTTGAAAATCAGGAATTGCTGGCTCGCCGGTCCGGTCCGCCCTGGGTCTATCCCAGTATAGCTTACCCGCACCGCCGACCGGCCGCCGGGCGGAATGGCCGGATTGAGTATCTTAATCCGCGTGCATCCGCAGCCCGTCTTTTCACCCAGTAAAATGCTTCGCTCTGAGGTGTTCACCAACGTCAGCCTGCGGGTTGCCGTTCGGCCGTAGTACACTTCTCCAAAATCAACCGCCACCATCGGAACCTTCCGATGCCGGCCGATCGGGAATTCTTCTTTCGGGCCAGGCCACACCGCGCGAGCCAGCCAGGCGCCCGCGAGTTTCACCGGCACCGAGAGCGGTAGAAAATTTAGAAAATAATACTGTCGCCTCATTTCTTGCCGCTCCCTTCTTTACGAACTGCGGGCGTTGTTGTCGGAGGAAACTTAGGATTTTTCGACCCGACGAAATAAATGCTTGCCGGATTGGTCCTCATATCCGTCACCATCGCGCCGAACGGGGGGGTAAAATGGAACGTGCGCGGCGGGAAGGTGCCGTTAACCACGACGTGCTTAATCGTTATCGTTTCATCGGGGAAGGCGTGTCCGCCGCCAGGGGGCCAGTTGCGATAGTGAATCAACGTCGGGAACCATATTCCACCGGTCTTAACAAACTTTTTATAGTCGGCTTGAAAGAATCGTACCGTCCCTTTCCTCCCCCCAACCGCCTCAAGGATTTGGCGGTAGACGCGCAGCCCGCCCGCCCGCCGTACCACGTAGCGGTACTCAAATTTGCCCCAAGTGGAATTCGTTTCTGGCTTGCCCTTGTAAAGTTGGAGGTAGGTCAGCGTCGCCAGCTTGGTTGCCGGGTTATGTGTCTGTGCGAGCAACCGATATGTCCATGGGATGCTCGTGTGTCCGACGGGCGGCACATAGGGTGTGCCGAAGGGCGTCCAAAATAATGCTATCTCGGCAAGGCCGAAGTTTTGGAATTCTCCCTTCCAGGCGAGCGCAGACCAACTGCTGCTCCGCAACGCAACGCTAGAATTCCAACGACCGCCGCCCGGAAACGAGTTCCAGACGTTCCGGTGCCCGAAAATCCAAATTCCCGCGTGCGCAAGCCCCTTGTGTAGTTTTCCACGCGGTCCCACGTCTACCTCCCCCCCGATCTGGATGCTCCGCGCATCAAGCAGTGCGGCGGGGATATTCCAGTCGACGCGGACCAACCGCGTATGCGCCACCTTTCCCGCAGATGCCGTGTATTTCCCGGTTTGCTGGGGAAACATCTGCCTGACACCTTTCGTGATCTGTGTGGCCAGGGCGGGGGTTACATAGAATTTCTGGCGAATGACGGCCTCAAAGTGGAGCGTAACGATCCGCTTTCCGGCAGCGCTGAACAGCGTGTGCCATTGTGCATCAGTAAGGTGGACGGGGTCGCCGCCCGCGGGCGGGGGCGGTTGGTAGGCCGGTGCCGTGGCGAGGGCGGTGCGCTTAGCCATGCACAAGATGAGAGCAAGAGAAACGACCACCCATGATGGCCGTGAGACGGAGCCGGCCCGATGCGGCATATACTTAAATGAACCTTTATGGTGTTCCATTCTTGGTACCTCCAGTTGGGCAGACCTCTGCCGGATTAAAATTAGTGGGCGGGTTGCGGGCAGCCTTTTCGGCCTCCGAAACCGCACCTCGGCGGCAGCGGCCGCCCTAGTACCGAAGCAGTATTCAGCCACCCGTGCATATTGCTGCGGTAAAGTTGGGGATATTCGTCGGCACGTTCAGGGTGGGCACGGGTATCCCGACCTGCGTGCATCCACATCCCGTCTTTTCACCCAACGTGAGGTGGTGCCTGGAGGAATTCACAACCGCCAGCTCGCGGGTTGCCCGCTCGCCGTAGTAGATAGACCTTGCCAAAATTGATCGCCACCGCCGCAACCTTTCTCGGCTGGCCAATTAGGAATTCCGCCGCCGGAACCGGCCACATTGCCCGCGCTATCCAAGCTCCGGCAGAAGTTGCGGCAACAGCAAGCGCCACCCAGAACAGAAGAGAATGTCGTCGTATCATTTGCCGGCACCCCTTTTGGTTCCCACCGCAGGTACCGTGGTTGGCGGAATTTTCGGGTTTTTCGATCCGACAAAATAAATGCTCGCATGCTTGGTTCGCGTGTCGGTGACCATCGCCCCGAATGGCGGTGTGTAGCGGAATGTATTCCGCGGGAAGCTTCCGTTAACCACGACGTGCTTTATCGTTATCGTATCGTCGGGTTGGGCGTGCTTCGCGCCGTTAGGCCAGTTGCGTTCGCGAATGCGCGTTGGGAACCAAATTCCACCGGTTTTCACGAACTTATTGAAGTCAGCCTCGAAGAACCGGATGGTCCCCTTCGGTCCGCCAACAGCCTCGCGGACCTTACGGTATATCCGCAGCCCTCCGGAGAGCCGGAGCACGTATAGGTATTCGCAGGTCCCTATGCCCGGCACGCGGTTAACTTTCCCGTCGTAGAGTTCGATGTATCTTAGCCTGATAAGCCCGGTGGATGAGTCGATCTTTTGGCTGGCCAAGCGGTAGCTCAACGGCAGTTTGGTCAGCCCAACGGCCGGCACTATTGGTGAAACAAACGGCACCCAATACGCAGAAATATCAAATAAGCCCAAGCCCCGGGATGTGTATAGCCAAGCCCCCGTGAACCAGGCGCTGTTCCGCCGTCCGACCGAGACGTTCCAAACACCCCCGCCGGGATACGCCCACCAGTAGAACCGCCGACCGACGACCCAAATCGACGCTCGCGTGAGCCCCGACCGCAGCTTTCCACTTGGGCCGAACGCGATCACACCGCCGGTCCGGATTCTCCGAACATTGACCAGCCCCCTGGCAACTGCCCAGTCAAGATGGATCAATTGCGATCTTACAACACGCCCAACTCGAGGATGGAAATCTTTGAATGATTCATTTGGGAACCCACGCTCCAGCCCATCCTTGGCCTGCCGAGCCATCGCGGGCGAGATGTAGAGCTGGCGGCGAAACGCCGCCTGCAGGCGCAAGGTCGATATCCTCTTCGCCGCATCGCGCAGGAGGGCCTTCCATTGCGCCGCTGCGAGGGTA
>JAJZDN010000114.1 GCA_021805985.1 Planctomycetota bacterium
AAAAAGATGCTGCGGCATTTAAGGATCAGGCGGCGAAACTTGCCTCATACACCGCACTGTTAACGAGCCTCAAGCCCGTGAAGTCAGGAAGTGTGCTTAGCGAACTTCATGCGGACTCGCTGATTGTCATGGGGCCTAAGGCGGTTAAAGTTCTGCATCGGGATCAATTATTTGTGCCGCAGGGCAATCCCGGTCAGGGCCAGTTGCAGTATGCGTTCCAGGGGGAACAGGCTGTCAATTCGGCGCTATTGGCCATGACGGAAAAACACCGCACCAAGGTGGTATTTGTCAGTGTGAATTCCATGAACCTGATTTCCGCCGGTGGCCCATTTACCGCAGCGGCGAAAATGCTGCGGCAAAATAATTTCAAGGTCTATCAATGGTCGCCGGGGGCGGCGGGTAATCCGCAGGCACCGACCGCCAGTGAAAATCCTCCGGCCATCGGCAAGGGCGTGATCTGGGTTATTCTGGATTTGCCGCCCTCCGGACAGATGGCGCAGATGGGGGCCATGATGTATTCCATGATGGAGCAGAAAATCAGTCAGCAATTGGCACAAGGCGGTAACGCCCTATTTCTGCTTAGCGCCATGCCGCCACAACTCATGATGATGACACAGGGGCAGATACCCTATAAGAGCATTCTCGCCGGATATGGTATCCGCCTGCGCAGCACCTATCAGGTGGTGCAGCGTGTAGCGGCGCAGGGCGGCCATCATCTCGATGCGCCGCAAATTCAGATAGCCAGTTATCCCGATACTGTGATTAGCAAGCCGATTGAATCACTGGCGGCGATGCTCACGGCAACGCGGGGGCCGGATGGTTCGGCTATTCTTTCTCCAACGTATGTTGGCGTCTTGGCACCGCAACCCAAAGGCGTGGCGGCAAAAATATTTTTGCAGACTTCCGCCAGTCCAAATGTGTTTGGACAAACACAGCCCGCCGCGCCCAACGCCGCGTTTAATCCCTCTTCTGATCTCAAATCACCAATCCCGCTGGGCGTGATGGCACAAAACGGATCCACACGCGTGGTTGCCATCGGTAATGTCATGTTTGTCACAGACGAGCTACTTAACTCCGCAACCCCCGCAATATCCAATGGTTCTCTGACGATGATTTCCAATTTTCCCGGTAATGCGGAACTTTTTATGAACAGCATCTATTGGTTGGCGCATCAGTCGCATTTGATTGCCGCGAGTCCGCGGGCAACCGTTGCTCTGCGTATAAAGCGTATGAGCGGCACGGAAGAGGCATTTGTGCGACTGAGCAGTTTTGCCATGCCGGCGATTTTGGCGATCGCCATTGGGTTGATGGTGTTTGTGGCGCGGCGACGGATATAGTTCCGCCGCGCTGACAGCCAAAGGACATGACATTACAAAATAAATATCCAAAAAGGATTATGCCGATGAATTCGCGATTAACAATAGTCGTACTTTTCGTTCTTATTGTTCTTGTGGCAGTTGTGGCCTATGTGAGCAGACAGCCCAAGCCACCGACTCATCCGACGAAACATAATTACGTGTTTTCTCCCCACGGAGCTTCGCTGCAGAGCTTTTCGTATAAGGCCGCCGACGGCCCGATGCTGGCTTTCAAGCATGTCGGCACGCACTGGCTTATTGTCAACCCGATCAAGGCACGCGGTCGTGATTATGCGATCGGCGACCTTGCCAGCACGCTGGCGGATTTGAAATGGCGGTACCGTAACAAAATCACGTCCAGCGGGTCACATAGTCTGGCTCATGCCGGTTTGGAAAAACCCAAAGCGGTTCTCACGGTTGTAAATCAATCGGGAAAAACATTTACCTTAGATATCGGTGCCCAAAATGCCACCGGGCGATGGTATGTCCATCTCGCGGGGCAGCATGATCCTTATATTGATGTTGTTAAGGCTGATTGGCTTGCCCGGCTCAATCGTCCGGTGCGTAAATTCCGCAATCGCTCTCTGACTTCGTTTCACACCCGTAATATCGCCAGCATCACTCTGCGATCCGCCGGCCAAAGCATCCAATTGGTGCCGCACAGAAAAGGCTGGCTATTGACCAAGCCATTTCTGGCGCCCGCCGCCGAGGCTGCCGTTACCAGTTGGATCAGCAATCTGCAACTGCTGACCGCGCACAGATTTTCTGATATTCCCGCAGCGCGAGCCGGTGTCAAAAATGGTCCGCTGACCATTACCGTTGATTTCAAGGCGCCGCATCCATTGAAAGTTGCGGCGGCGAAAAATAAAGCCGCAACCACTGAAAAGCTTCCCACACCGGTTCCGCTGGTAATCCAATTTGGAATTAAAACGGATTTAACCGGCAAATTTCTGTACGCGCAGAGCAGTTATAACCCTGGTGTATGCATTGTGCGTGACGCGTCGTTTAAGCAGATGGATCAAACCTTAACTGCATTGCGCGACCATCACCTTGTGGCGGCCGATGTTGCAGCGAAGGCTTCCACAATTACCATCGCGCGCCGCGTCGGTGTTACGGGTAATACTCCGGCCACGCTTGAAGTTCGTAAAATAGATGGAAAATGGGTATTGAATGCATCCTCCGCGCAGCAACATGCCGCCGCCAAGGGCGCTGTAACCAAGTTATTGGCGGCCCTGCGTGCTGTGCAGGCCAAAAGCTTTTTGGACAGTAAAGCCAACCTGGCGGAACTGGGGCTGACCAGCCCCGCAGCTAATTGGACCCTCACGCTTGCCGGCCATGTTCATCCCATTCGGATTGCTTTTGGTACGGCACAAAAGTCTGGCTTGGTACCCGTTAAGATTTCACTTTGGCCAAGTGTTTATTTTGTCGGCCCCGCAGCGGTCAAGTCATTGCTGCCGCAACTCACGGCACTGCGAAGCAAGACCGTGGCCGATCTTACCGGCGTTAAAGTTCAACGCGTGGTCATCAGCCATGCCGGAGATACCACGACGCTCAACAACCTTGACGGCAAATGGATGCTAAGCTCCAAAAAGCCCGCGCCGGCGGGATTCGTCAATAGCCTGCTTTTAGCCTGGAAGCCGCTGATGGCGAAAAAATGGTTTATCAATGCCCGCTCCGCTTCCTCCGTTCCGCCCATAACTGTTGATTTCACAGTTCTGCATTCTGTTAAAGCATCGACTTCGGCGACGGCAGCAAAAAAGCCGGGAACACCGGTAAAAAACCAATATGTTTCGCAACATGATGTGCTGACACTTTGGAATATCACGATGCCTGGTAAGCTCGCAGTTGGTGCAAAAGCAAAACCCGCAACTTCGCAAGCCGCCAAAACGCAATGGCGTGCCGAACTTGTTCAAGCGGGTCATGTGGTAACCAATCCGGCATGGAACTTCCAGCCGAAATCCAGTTTGGTTGCGGCGATTCAAGCGCTGTTGAAAGCACCAAAATAAGAGCTGAGGCATGTGCGAATGTGGCCTTGGACATTTTATCGATCATGAGCTTGAGTTGGGATGGCTGCTAAATGTGGCGGCCAATACATAATCTCAAAAAAAGCGCTGGAAATGTCGAAAATGTGGATGTGGGGAACTAATTTTCAGCCTGTCTGATGGAAAATCGGGGGTTTTTGTGTTTTCCCGTGTCGGATAACTTGCAATTCCCGCTTACAGCGCCATAATTCTGTGCTTCGCGGACGGCGCGGAGCTTGTTTTTTGTGCCGAGCTGCCGGGACGTACCGCGGCAAGCCATGGAAAGCCGGGCGCTGGGCTTGGCAACATGGGCGGTGTTTTGGTGATGTTGATTACATCGGGTTGAGAAATATGGATTACCCGCTGATTATTGCAACCGCGTGCGGTGCGATTGCCTTGTATTTAATGATGCCCCGTGGGCAGGGCTGGCTGGTAAAGCTTGGCACGCTGATTGGCGTTCTGGCTTTGGCATCAGGCTTGAGCTACCTGACACATTGGGCCAGCGTTGAATATCCTGCGCAGCACGCGGCCGGCCCCGGGATATTTTTTTACGCCTTTGCCCTTATTACGCTGGCTTCAGCCGTGGGCGTGGTATGCCATCCTAAGCCTCTTTACTCTGCACTGTATTTTGTGCTTATGACACTGGCTATCGCCGGCTTGTTTGTGTTGCTGATGGCAGAATTTATCGCTGTTGTCCTGATCATTATCTATGCTGGCGCCATTCTGGTGACGTACGTATTTGTGATTATGTTGGCCAGCCCTTCGGGCGTGGCGGCGGCGGCAGTGGATTACGACCGCATCAGTGCCGATCCGCTTATTGCGGTACTGGTAAGCTTTTTGCTTCTCGGTACGGTGCTGGAAACGCTTTTTACGCACACGCCACACGGATTTATCGCGGCCAGCGCATCGGGTATAACGGCGCATGCAGCCCATTGGGGTGGCTTGGCGGCCCTGGGTAAAAATCTGTATTCGCGATATACGCTTCCCTTGGAATTGGCCGGTGTTTTAATGACCATCTCGCTGGTTGGTGCTGTGGTGATTGCCCGCAAGAATGCTCCGCATACCCACATGCTTGGTTTGGGAGAAATGCCGGCGGAATAACGCGGTGATAAAACATGATGATGACACACGCAACAAGTTCTTTCTCTGATCCGGTGCTGGTGCGGTATCTCGCCTTGGGCGCGGTGCTGTTCGCCATTGGACTGGTTGGATTTATGGCGCGCCGCAACATGATCATGATTTTCCTTTCTACGGAAATCATGTTTCAGGGCGTGGCCATTAATCTCATCGCGTTCAGCCGTTATTACCATAATGCCGATGGGCAATCGTTTGTTATTTTCCTGTTGACCGTGGCGGCAGCGGAAGCGTCATTGGCTCTGGGCTTGGTGGTAATGTTGTTCCGCCAGCGACAGACGCTCAATGTGGATGCTTGGTCCGATATGCAGGGGTAGGACGCCTTTGCATTTTACCGGGAACCGGTTGTTTAACCGTGGTTCCTGAATTTGAGGGATATTCCGGAGTTTGAAGTGTTCCAATTAATTCACCAGCTAACCCTTGACCAGCAGGCTGAAATATTTGCCGGCTTGATTCCTTTATTTCCACTGGCGGCGATGGTCATCATCGCGGTGTTTGGCGGCAAGGTTCTAAAAGGTCGTGCACATGTTCCCGCCATCATCGGGATCGCCTGTTCGTTTTTTCTGGCCCTTCTGCTGTTATTGATTTTTGATGTTGGCCATTTCAATGGTATTAAAGCGGCCTTGTTCCACATTACCACGGCACAGGCCAATCAGATTGGTGCGCTTAACCCTGAATTTCTGCAAATGAAATTTACCACCTGGTTCAGCGCGGGTGGTTTCAACATTCCTTTCGGCGTTTATCTTGATCCGTTGTCGGTGCTGTTTGTTACATTTGTCACCGGCATATCCCTTTTGATTTTTATCTATTCCAGCGGCTACATGGAAGGGGATTACGGTTATTTCCGTTTCTTCGCCTATTTAAGCATGTTTGTTACCGCCATGACGATTCTGGTGCTGGCGAATAATTTTCTGCTGGTGTATCTGGGGTGGGAAGGCGTGGGCCTTGCGAGCTATCTGCTGGTGGGTTATTACTATCCCAAACGTTCCGCGCGCGATGCGGCCACCAAAGCGTTTATCGTCAACCGTATTGGCGATACCTGTTTTGCCATCGCCATATTCATGATCTATCTGACCTTCCATTCGTTGAATTTCGCCAATGTGTTCTATGGCCCGCTGCAAAGTGCCAGCTTCCGTTCGGCGCATGAGTCGATGATGTTCTGGATTCCGCTGCTGTTGATGTTTGGAGCTTTTGCCAAATCAGCACAGTTTCCGCTGCATGTGTGGTTGCCTGATGCCATGGAAGGCCCCACGCCGGTTTCCGCGTTAATTCACGCCGCCACCATGGTTACGGCCGGTGTGTATCTTATCGCACGGTGCATGCCGATTTTCATGCATGATCTGCCAGTATTGCATCTGGTGGGAATCATTGGAACCTTCACCGCGTTTATGGCGGCCACCATCGCGATGTGTCAATATGATCTCAAACGCATTTGGGCCTATTCCACGGTATCACAATTGGGTTATATGTTCATGGGCTTGGGCGTGGCGGCTGGTTCGGCGGCGGTGTTCCATGTGTTTACCCATGCATTTTTCAAGGCGCTTCTGTTCCTCTCCAGCGGCTCAGTGATGCACGCGATGGGTGGGGAATTGGACATCCGAAAAATGTCGGGTCTGCGCAAGCGAATGCCTATTACGACAATCTGTTTACTGGTAGGCGCTTTATCCCTGGCCGGATTCCCCGGTTGGGCGGGCTTTTTCAGTAAAGACGAAATCCTTTCTGCTGCCATGAACTCGGCGTGGAGCGGCGGACCATGGCTGGCGGCTATTGGTCTGCTGACTGCTTTGATTACCGCTTATTACACTTTCCGGGCGTTTTTTCGTGTATTTATGGGTGACCTGGTTCTGCCACAAACCGCTGGCCTCCATGAACCCAGTGCCTTTGCACTGCCGGCTGATGTTGGCCATGAAGATCACAATGGTCAGAACGCTCATGATGCGGGGCAGCATGGCCATGACACGCATCATGGCCACGATGAAGTACGCAATACCTCATTTGATGGCCCGATTTCCATGTGGGGGCCACTGGTTATTCTGGCCATCGGAGCCACTCTGGTAGGCTGGCTGGGCGTATTTGGCGGTCATGGCGATCAAGGCTGGATACAGAGCTTCCTCGCCCGTGTGCCGATGAATGCGGGTATACATTATGTGCCAACGCCGCCGGGTGGATTGTTTCTGCCGGTTGCAGCCGTGAATCGCTTAAGCCCGGCGATGGGTATGACCATCGGTGGTATTTTGGCAATCGTGGGAATTTTGATCGCGTTGTATTTCCATTTGATCAATCGCCATGCCGCCGAAGTGGTTAAATCCGCCTTGCGTCCGCTGGTGACATTCCTGGAAAACAAGTGGTACATCGACGAAATTTATCACTACGGAATCGTCAAGCCACTGTGGTATGTCGGCCGTATGTTGTATGGTGTTGACCATCTGGTAGATGGAATTGTTGTAAACTTTTTTGGATATTTCCCCCAGTTCGTCGGCTGGCTGCTTAAGCCCACGCAAAGCGGCCGGTTGCGCTATTACGCCATCGGCATGGTCAGTGGTCTGGCCCTGGTAATTCTGGGTGTATTGTATCTGCTTAGATGATCCGGTGCGAAGGTCGCCATCCGGACAGGAAGAACTCGGAACTGAAACGTTATGACACAATCGCATTTAATTTTGCCCATGATGCTGGCCATTCCCTTGATAGGGGCCGCGTTGATCTTCATGATCAAACCCGGAAATACGCTGCAGCGTGGCCGCGGTTTGGGTATTCTGGCGTTTTGTTTTGCACTGATCCCCTCGCTGATGGGTATTATCCTGCTGACGCGATTCAACTATGCCAAGGGAGGCGTTTGGCAACAGCAATTTGTTTATCCATGGCTTCCGCAGTTTCATGTTAATTTTTCCTTTGGCGTTGATGCCATCAGCTTGTGGCTGCTGATGCTGACGCTGTTGGTAACGCCTGCGGCCATTCTGGATGCGGTTGGCAAAATCCAGCATCGCCAAAATGAGTTTTTCGCCTGGATGCTGGTCAGCTACGCCTGCATGATCGGCGTATTTATCAGTCATGATGTGCTGTTGTTCTATCTTTTCTTTGAATTCAGCTTGATCCCCACATTTTTCATTTTGGGCATCTGGGGCCACTCTGAACGCCGCAAAGCGGCAGTTAAATTTTTCCTGTATGCATTTGCCGGTTCCGTATTGTTGTTGGCCAGCCTGATTTACCTGGCCTTGGTGCATCAGGAAAAGTTTGGGACTTTCTCATTTGCCCTGGCGGATTTAATCAGGGCCGGCCAATCGCTTAGCTCCGCGCAGCAGGGGATTGTATTTTTGGGGTTGTTGATTGGTTTTGCGATCAAAGTTCCATTGTTCCCGGTACACACCTGGATGCCGCTGGCTATTACCGAATCACCGACGCCCGGATCGGTGATGATCGCGTTGGTCAAGCTTGGTGCCTACGGTTTGTTGCGATTTGCAATACCCATGCTGCCGCTGGCCGCGGTGCGGTTTACTCCGTGGCTGGCGGTGTTGTGTGTCGTTTCCATTTTGTATGGCGGGCTGATCAGTTGGGTACAGCGCGATATGAAAAAACTTATCGCCTACAGTGTGCTGAGTCACTTGGGATTATGCATTCTGGCGCTTTTGGCTCTGACGATGACTGGTCTGACTGGATGCGTGCTTGTGATGATCAGTTCCGGCCTCCTGGCGGCCGCCATGCTGATGGTTATGGGTATGATTTATAGGCGTTATCGTACGCGTAATTTACTGGAAATTTCCGGCTTGGCCCGGCGGCTTCCGGTTCTGGGATTTTTTGCGGTATTCTTTTTCATGGGTACCGCGGCACTGCCGGGATTGATCGGTTTTATTTCTGAAATTATTTCCCTGGTGGGTACCTATGTAAGCGGCAGCGCCGGTCATGGCGGATTTCTGGGGCCGGCGTATGCCATTCCCGCCGCTCTGGGCATGATTCTTGGTGCTTTGTATATGCTCTATTGGGTTGCCCACGTCATTTTCGGCCCGCTGGTAGAGACAACACCAGATACCGACACGGTCCATGAGTCTCATGCTCAGGCAGTCGTTCAGGATTTATCACTGCGGGAATGGCTCGTGCTTTCGCCGTTGGCGCTGGCGGTGCTGTTTCTTGGTTTGTATCCCGCGCCGGTGCTAAATTCTCTTCAGCCGGCCATTGGTAAAATTCGCCATGAGGTTTTGGCGGCGGTTCAGGAGAATACCGCGTCGAGTATGGCACTTAAAACCTCCACGAACTCGGGTAAGCACCTTGTCGGTGTGGCGCACAATTCCGGAATTGTTGGAGTTGTTACGCCAATTACCGGTGGTTCAAATGTGACCGTTGCCCTGCGATTGCCGGCCCGGTTAGCTCGGTAATGTTTTGAATTCAAAGAGGCTTTGTACGTGAATATCCCGCTGAATCATCTTTGCCCCGAAATCATCATGATCGTCGCGGCGTGTATTGTCGCGTTGATTGGTGTCGCAAAATCTGACTCTGTGCGCCGCAGTGCGCAGTGGATTTCACTGATCAGCCTGATCCTGGCCTTTATAGCCGGATGGCGGATCGGAATGGTGGATGCCGGTCCCGCCTGGCCGCTGGCGAGCTTCTGCACCTATGACACGCTTTTGGCATCCGGAGTCGGTATTCTTCTGGTATTGCTATCCTGGGACATGCCATTTGCCATGGATCC